>JARGFH010000016.1 GCA_029210695.1 Acidimicrobiia bacterium | reverse complement strand
CAGAGCCCTCCTCTACGCCGGAAAACCCAACTGGAATCTACTCGCCACCATCACACCCCGCTGAAATCCGATGAGCCCGAAAACTCCCGTTCTGGCGTCAGAAAGCGCGCAATTCTGGCGGGTTTCTGACGCCAGAACGTAGATTTCGTCGGCGACCCTCATTCGGGGCCCGCGTAGGCTCCTGCCGTTTCTGGAAACATCATCTTGATGATCTTGAAGGCCGAAACGTCAACGGTGGCATCCATGTGCAGGAAGACCGCCGCGTCGCGGAAGTACTTCTCGATGCCGAGTTCGATCATCGCTCCATGACCACCGTGGATCTCCAGAGCTTGCTTGCACACCTCGAAGACTTCTTCCGAGGCAAACACCTTTACCTCGTTGCAGAGTCGGTCGGCGTCCGGTGTACTCAGATCGACCGCTCGCGCCGCATGCCGAAGCAGCGCCTTGACGGCATCCAATTTGATTGCCATCTGGGCGAGCCTGACGGCAACGGCCTGGTGCTTGATGAGGACCTTCCCACCCTGGACATGTTGTTGAACGAAGGTGGCGGTGTCCTCGAACGCGGCAACGCCTGTACCGAGGTTCTTGGCAGCCTGCAGGATCTTGCCGGGCCGGAAGTACACGCCGGCCTTGCCGAGGGCGTCGTCGCGGACGAGCAGGTGATCCTCCGGCACCCGGCAATCCTCGAAGACGATCTCCCCGTTGTTCATGTAGCGGCCACCGATCGTCTCGTTGCAGCGAGTCACGATCAACCCCGGCGTATCCCTCGGCACGAGGAAGCTGCTCGTGCCCTGCTGCATGCCGACGGTCGGGTTGGTGTTGGCGTACACGACGTAGAGCGATGCGTCGTACCCGTTGCTGATGTAGTGCTTGCGGCCGTTGATGGTCCAGGAACCATCCTCGAGTGTTGCCCGTGTATCCATGTTCGCTTCAGGCACGTTGTACGGCAGCCAGCGATCGGATGCGCCTTTTGGCTCCGTCAGGCAGTGGGCCATGAGGAACGCCGGATCGTCCATGTAGCGGGGGAACCACTCGTCTTGAAGGTGTTCGGGAGCGATGTTCCGCAGCAAAACCGAGACCTTCCAGTTCTGAGCTAGTTTGTCGGCCAGGCCTGCATCTCCTCGCCCGATCTCCGTGGCGATGAGAGCGAACGTCTGTGCCTCCGTACCGGCTTCGAGGTCGACACCTCCGTACCTAGCCGGAACGCCCAGGGAGCGGAGTCCGGCCGCGTCTGCTTCTTCGAGGATCTCCTTCGGGAGCCTCGCCTCCGGATCGAAGAGCCACTCGCGCTCCCGGTTGCCGCGAATGAACGGAATCACGATCCGATCGACGTAGTCGCGGCTCGTCTGCTGCATGAGTCGCTGTTCCATTGAAAGATCCAGCGTTTCCAAGGTCATGCTCATGTCCAACTCCTTCAGGGTCGTGGTCGTCCGGTCAAACGGTTTGGTGTGCTCCAGAGCCGGCGGTCGGAAGGTGGTGACCTCCAGAAGCCTGCGGGCGGCAGGTTCAGATCGGAACTCAGGCTTGTCTCTAGGCGCGGAGCGAAAGGCACGGATACCCAACAATCGTTTGGCACAAAGGTAGCCGGGAGGGGGTCGGCGCGGCGCCGAATGGCCTGGAAATCTGGTCTGTTCCGGGTTGTTCTCCTGGCTACAATGGTTTGCATGACTCTCGCTCAAACTGTGACGCTGCGCGACGTGGCCGAGAAGGCCGGGGTTCATCCGTCCACGGCCTCTCGAGCGCTCAATGCACGGTCACGTACCCTGGTCAACGATCAAACCGTCGTCCGGGTGCTGGAAGCCGCGCGTGTTCTGGGATATCGACCAAACGCGCTCGCCAGGGGTCTCAAAACCAACCAAACCTTCACAGTGGGAATGCTTCTGCCCGACCTCACCAACCCCTTGTTTCCGCCGATCGTTAGGGGGGTGGAGGACACGCTCGGTGCAGCCGACTACACCGTCATTCTCGGCAACACCGACAACGACACGGACAAAGAGGTAGCAATCCTCGGAACGATGCTCAACCGGCGCGTCGACGCGTTGATCGTGGCCAGTGCCCGCCGGTCGGCGTCGCATCTTGCCGAGCTGGGAGAGAGCGGGTTGCCGGTGGTGCTGGTCAACCGCTCGAGCGATCACTCTGGGCTGCCCTCTGTATCGGGCGACGATCACGCCGGGATCGGGTTGGCGGTCCGGCATCTGGCTTCGCTCGGACATCGGAAGATCGCTCATGTCGGCGGCCCTCAAGACATCTCAACCGGCCTGGCGCGCTACCAGAGTTTCGTCAGCTGGATGCAAAGCGAGGGTTTGGAAGCAGATCCCCGGTTGATCGTGTTCTCGGAATGGTTTCACCAAGCCCCAGGAGCTGTAGCTACCGTCGAATTGCTCGACCGAGGGATTGAGTTCACGGCGATCGTGGCCGCCAACGATTTGCTGGCAATTGGATGCTACGACGTTCTGGGCGAGCGGGGCATGCGGGTGCCGGACGATGTCTCCGTGATCGGATACAACGACATGCCCTTCTCGGACAAGCTGAACCCCCCACTCACCACGATCCACATTCCGCACTACATGATTGGTGTGCGCTCTGCCGAGCTGGCACTGGGGTTGATTGCCGAACGTGATGTGGGAGGGCAGTCCCTCCGACTCACGCCCACTCTCGTCGAGCGTGCCTCGACGGCCAGGATTTCGACGTAGCCTGCGTGACGACCAAATCCCAATAGTGCGCGCACCCGATCGGTTTCGCTCTCATCAGGCACGGATGCTTATACCACAGGACTCAGCGTCGAGTGAGTCCAGAACCTGGCAGATACCGGGCCGCGAGGTCGACGCTCTCTGCGCTGCTGCAAAGGAGGCTGAGGTCTACGTTGTGACGGGATGGTGCGAGAAGCCTCCGGGGACCTTCGGCACTTGTACAACACCCTCTCTCATAGAACCAGATGGCTCGATCCTGGGAAAGCACCAGACGCTGGTTCCTACCGCCTGCGAGCGCCGGGCATATCGACTGGACGGCTCGGACACGTTCGGATCTGGCAGATTTCGGACCGATCAGCGGATTGATCAGACGGGACCTTGTACAATCCAACAGGCGTGAGCGAGCGAACCAGCAACCATCTGCCGGGAATTCACAGTCTGACCGGAAAGGTTGTGCTGGTGACAGGTAGCAGTCGCGGCATCGGTGCCGCTATCGCCCGGGGGGCCGCCGGCGCCGGCGCCGACGTTGCCATCGGCTACCGAGAGCTTGCCGACGCGGCCGCCGCGGTGGTGGAGAGTATCCAGGAGATGGGTCGCAACGCGGCAGCCTTCCAGGCCGATGTCTCAGACCCTTCCGAATCGAAACGGATGATCGCCGAAGTCGAAGACTCGTTCGGGAGGATCGATGGGCTCGTCAACAACGCCGGCATCATGCCTTCGAGTCCCCTCCTCGAGATGAGCGACGAGGAATGGGATTCTGTTCTGCGGACCAACCTGTTTGGCCCGTTCTACTGCTCCCGCGCCGCGCTGCCCGGCATGGTGCAACGTGGAAGCGGTTCGATCGTCATGATCTCCTCGCGGCTCGGCCAAATGGGCTGGCCGGAACTCGCCCACTACTCGGCGGCCAAGGCCGGACTCCTGGGCCTGACCAAGTCGATGGCCAGGGAGTTCGGTCCGCAAGGTATCCGGGTTAATGCCGTCGCCCCCGGGTTCACCATCACCGACATGACCCGCGACCTGGTTGATACCGAATCAGGGCGTCGCCGCCTCGCCGAGCTTCCTTCGCGCCGGTTTCCGGAGCCTGAAGACGTGGCGGCGGCTGTGCTGTTTCTGCTCTCCGACGCGGCTGCCCTGTTTCACGGGCAAGCGCTGAACCCCAACGGCGGCGGGTTCATGCAGTGATCAGGACTGCGACTTGAAGCTCGTCACAGCCGAGGAGGCCGCCCGGCTCATTCCCGACGGCGCCACCGTGATCGTCGGCGGTTCGGGAGCGGGACACGCAGTTCCGCAGCGGTTCATTGATGCATTGGAGACCGTCTACCGCGCCGAGGGTAGGCCGAGAGACCTCACCACCGTCAGGGTGGTCGGCATCGGCGATTTCGCCGAGCGCGGGTTCTCACAGCTCGCCATTCCGGGCCTCATGCGCCGCACCATCGGATCGAATATCGGCAACGAACCCCGACTCGCCGAGCTGGTGGCCGCGGGGGCAATAGAGGGGTACTCGTTCCCACAAGGCGTCCTATCACAGCTGTGTCGCGACATTGCCGCCGGACGACCCGGCCTCGTGACCAAGATCGGGCTCCACACATACGTCGACCCTCGCCAGACCGGCGGCAAACAGGGTTCGGCTTACGAAGATCTAGTCGAGGTCGTCGAGCTTGCGGGGGAGGAGTGGCTCCTCTTCCGCTCGTTTCCGATTGATGTCGCGGTGATCAGGGGATCCACCATTGACGAGGATGGAAATCTCACCCTCGACAAGGAAGCCATCAATGGAGAGATGCTCCCCATGGCGATGGCGGCCCACAACTCGCGGGGCATAGTCATCGCCCAGGCGCAGGAAATCGTGCCGGGCGGGACCCTTATTCCGCGTCGCGTGCAGATTCCGGGCGCGCTAGTCGACTACGCCTTCCTCGATCCGGATCAAACCCAGACATATCTCACCGACTACTCCCCATATTTCGCAGGAGGCGCCCGCCGGGATCAGGTTTCCGACCAGCGACCGGTACCCCTCGACGTACGCAAGGTCATTGCTCGACGATCTCTTCTCGAGTTCGGGAAGGGTCAGGTGGTGAACCTCGGGTTCGGAATCAGCCAGAACATCGGCGCAATCGCTCAGGAAGAGAAGGTCGCCGATCTGCTGGTGTTGACCGTTGAGCAGGGAGTCTTTGGTGGTGTCCCGGCATCCGGAAATGACGGTGGGGCCGGGTTCAACTATCAAGCGTTGATCGACCAACCGTACATGTTCGACTTCTACGATGGCGGCGGAATCGACGTCGCCAGCCTTTCGTTCGCTGAGGTCGACGCCGCCGGGAACGTCAACGTACACGCCTTTGGCGAGCGGTTACGCGGACCGGGTGGTTTCCCCAACATCAGTCAAGGCGCCCGCAAGGTGTGCTTCGTTGGAACACTCACGACCGGAGGGATGAAGGCGGAGGTGGAAGACGGCCGGATCGAGATTTCGGCCGAAGGCACCGTCCAACGGTTCGTCGATCGGGTTCAGGAGATCAGCTTCAGCGGTCCGGCCGCGTCCGAACGCGGTCAAGAGGTCCGTTACATCACGGAACGGGCGGTCTTCGCCCTCCTCGACGGCACAGTGACATTGATTGAGATCGCAGAGGGCATCGATCCGGAGTCGGATGTCATCGCCCACATGGGTTTCCGCCCGGCAATCTCACCCACTCTGAGCCACATCGATCCGGCAGTTTTCGCCGCCGGTACGATGGGTTTGTTTCAGCGCCTCACCGGGGAGAACCAGTGACCGAAGATCTGATCGTCGTTGAGCCCGGGGTCATTGGCACCATCTGGTTGAACAACCCACCGCTCAACCTCGTTTCCAAGGAAGTCACTGCGGCACTCAGCGACGCCCTGCACCGCATCGCAGCCGACGGCAAAGTCCGGGCAGTTGTACTGGCCGGCACCGGTGATCGAGCCTTCTCGGCTGGTTCCGACGTGAAGGAGTTCCCGTCGCTCCAGGGTCGTGTCGGCGAAGGGAAGTTGATCGAGGAGAACGCCGTCTACAACCAACTGGCCGATCTGCCGGTGCCAACGGTCGCAGCTATCGAAGGCAATGCGCTTGGGGGCGGACTCGAGCTGGCTCTGTGCTGTGATCTGCGGGTGGCCTCGAGAGCGGCACTTCTCGGCATGCCGGAGGTCAGGCTTGGGGTGATGCCGGGCTCCGGCGGGACCCAGCGACTACCGCGACTCATCGGATTGGCGCGCGCCAAGGAACTGATCCTGCTCGGTGAAATTATCGACGCCGATACTGCGCTCGAGTTCGGGTTGGTCAATCGGGTGGTGCCGGACGGTCAAGCCGAAGCCGTTGCACGAGAACTCGCCGAGACGATGGCTGCCCGCGGCCCGGTGGCAGTCCGCGAAGCCAAGGCAGCGCTCAATACCACCCTCGACGGATCACTTGCTGAGGGTCAGGCGATAGAACTGGCGGCCAGTGAACGGGTCTTCTCCTCCGAGGATATGTTGGAAGGGGCGGCCGCGTTCATCGAGAAGCGGCCGGCCGAGTTCAGGAACCGATGAGGAGTGATCGCGTGACACGGTTAGTTGCTCTGATCGGACATCCACTCAAACGGCGCCACTCCGAGATCATGCACAACGCGGCTTTCCAGCATTATTCAATCGATGCCAGGTATGAGCTGCGCGAAATAGAGCCCGGTGAAGTGCCGGGCTTCGTCGAAGAGACACGCGGCGACGCCTGGTTCGGGTTTCAGGTAACCGCTCCCTACAAGCGGTTGGTGATGGAACACCTCGACACGATCGAGGAAGGCGCCCGGCAGATTGGCGCCGTCAACAGCGTCCTCCGTCGAGAAGACGGCACTTTGGTTGGGTTCAATACCGACGCCCCTGGTTTCCAGCAAGCGGCCGAGTCGGCCCTCGAGATTCAGTTCTCAGGTCTCCGGGCGGCAGTGGCCGGTGCTGGGGGTGCGGCCAGGGCAGTGGTAAATGCGTTGGTGACGGCGGGTATCGACTCGGTGGTCATCTGCGATCTCGTCGCTTCGAGAGCCACCGACCTCGCCGCAGCCTACGGGGACACGGTGCAAGCTGTAGGTATCGGCGGCGAATTCGAGGACGCACTCGGTCAGGTAGATCTGGCAGTGCACGCGACAACGGTCGGGATGATCGAACCCGGAGTTGCCTTCGACGTGGCGGCACTCCCCGGTGCGGCAGTGGTGTTCGATCTCGTCTACAACCCGCCGGAATCTGAACTGCTGCGCCGGGCCCGGGCTCGTGGGTTGTCGGCCTCCAACGGATTGGGGATGCTCGTTGCTCAGGCCGAGATAGCCTTTGCGCGCTGGACCGGGGTGTCGGGCTCTGGTCCGATTATGCGCGCGGCCCTGACCTCCGGACCCCTCTCGCAACCGGCATAGTTGAAGGCAGCAGAGAGCGTTTCGGTGTTGGATTTGATCTAGCCCACCTCGCTAAGGTCAGCGTGTCCCGCCCGGGGTGGGCATTCATCAATCAGGATGGTCGGAGACAAGATGGCGAGATTCTCGAGGCTCACGGTGCTCAACACGATGATCGAGGTTGGGCTAGTACCCGTATTCAACCACGGAGACATCGACACGGCTCGGTCGATCGTCGACGCATTGAGCCGCGGTGGTGCCCGGCTTATCGAGTTCACGAATCGGGGCGATCACGCTTTCGAAGTGTTCTCTGAGCTGGAGCGACATTGCGCCGAGCAGCATCCGCAGGTCATCCTCGGCGTTGGTTCGGTGGTCGATGACGTGACCGCCGGAATGTACGTCAACCTTGGGGCCAGCTTCGTGGTTGGCCCGATCCTCGACCGTCGCGTGGCGGAGGTGTGCAACCGGCGGAAGGTTGCCTACTCACCGGGGTGCGCATCGCCGACCGAAATCGCCCTCGCTCACGAACTCGGTTGTGAAATCGTGAAGATATTCCCCGGCGGCTTGGTGGGAGGCCCCGCTTTCGTCAAGGCGGTCCTCGCACCTTGTCCATGGGCTCTCCTCATGCCCACGGGCGGCGTCGACGTCACGGAAGAGTCACTAGCCGCGTGGTTCGGTGCGGGGGTCCCGTGTGTAGGCATAGGCTCCAAACTGGTCAGCAAGGACCTCGTTGAGGCAGGCGATTGGAGCGCTCTTGAACAGCGAACCACCGATGTCATCGCAACGATTTCGAGTCTCCGTTAGACCGGATCGGGAGAATTGGGGCCACCGGGAGTAGGAGAGAACCCATGCCAGCACTGGAGTTGAAAGGTCGGGATGAGTGCCGCTGGGATGCCGCCGCGCTCGGTGAGGTCATGTTGCGATTCGACCCTGGTTCGGGAAGGGTGCGGACCGCCCGGTCGTTCAGCGTCTGGGAAGGGGGAGGCGAGTACAACGTGGCGCGCGCGTTGCGCAAGTGCTTTGGCCTCCGCACTGCTCTGGTCAGCGCCCTGGTGGACAACGAGGTCGGGCATCTGGTGGAGGATCTCATCCTCACCGGCGGAGTGGACGTTTCGCATCTGAAATGGGTGCCCTACGACGGGCTCGGTCGTACGTCACGGGTTGGTCTCAACTTCACCGAAAGGGGTTATGGGATCAGGCCTGCCCTCGGGACCTCGGATCGCGGGCACACCGCCGCCTCACAACTGCAACCGGGGGATATCGACTGGAACCGGCTGTTCGGTCAGGAAGGGGTGCGGTGGTTTCACACCGGCGGGATCTTCGCGGCGTTGTCTGCCTCGACCCCCGAAGTTGTCATCGAGGCGATCACGGCGGCCAAGCAACATGGGACGGTGGTTTCGTACGATCTCAACTACCGGCCTTCGTTGTGGGAGTCACACGGCGGAAGCGACCGGGCCATCGAGGTCAATCGAGCCATCGCTCCGATGGTCGACGTGATGATTGGCAACGAGGAGGACTTCACCGCCTCGCTCGGATTCGCCGTTGAGGGCGTCGACGGATCACTTTCAAAACTCGACCCCACTGCCTTCGGTCGGATGATTGCGTCGGTGGTTGACCAATACCCCAACTTCAAGGTGGTCGCCACCACTCTGCGCAATGCCAAGACCGCCACGCTCAACGACTGGTCCGCAGTGCTCTACGCCGATGGCGAGCTTCATGTCGCACGTCAACGCGAGAACCTGGAGATCTACGACCGGGTCGGCGGGGGTGACGGGTTTGCGTCCGGCATGGCGTTCGCGTTTCTGGCCGGCAAGACTCCTGCGGAAGCGGTCGACTACGGAGCCACCCACGGAGCCCTCGCAATGACGACCCCGGGAGACACGTCGATGGTCACCCTGGCTGAAGTCGAACGAGCTATTGGGGCCTCCGGGGCACGGGTGATCCGTTGACCGATTGAATCCCGGCCGGAACCATCAATCCCAGTCGAGAAATGCCGGTAGCCAGCTCCTCTTGCGAAGCGTTCCCACGATGCCGAGCGGGAAGAACAACAAGACGGCCACCAGCAGGCCACCTTGAATTACGATATTGAGCTCAGTGGCTCCGAAGACAATGAGCGAGAGCTCATTGATGGCGTAGATGAGGACCGCACCGACCACAGGCCCGGCGATCGTGCCCTTTCCGCCAATGATGGCCATCAGAACCATCTGCGCTGAGATCGCCACCGTGAAGAACACGGTCGGCCGCACGAATGCGATCGAGTATCCATAGATCGCCCCGACGACTCCTACCCAGAACGCGCTGATGGCGAACGCTGAGATCTTGTAGCTACGGGTGGGAACCCCGGCGACCTCGGCTTTGACCTCGTCCTCGGCGATCGCCCGCAGACCCATGCCGAACTTCGAGTGCGCCACTCGATAGGACAGCCACACCGACCCCATCGCGGCTACGAGCATCGCATAGTAGAACGGGGTGCGCAGCCATTCCTGAGAGAAGGGCGGAGAGGGCAGAGGGAGGCCGGCTGTGCCGCCCAGGTATTCGATGTTGTCAAACAAGAGAAGGAACATGAACAACAGCGCGATGGTAGAGATGATGAAGGCCGGGCCACGGGTCCTCAAGGTGATGAATCCGGCAAGGAAGCCGAGCGCCACTGCCGTCAGACCTCCGAGGGCTGCAGTCAGGAACGGGCTGATGTTGTGGTAGTAGAGCAAGACGCCGGCTACGTAGCCGCCCACGCCCATGAACACGCTGTGGCCCAGAGAGATGTATCCGGCGAACCCGCCGAGTATGTTCCAACTCGACGCCATTGCCACCCACATGAAGACCAACGCGCCAAGTGTCATGATGTAGCTGTAAGAGCTGATCATCGGGCGGAACAACGGCAAGGCGAACAGGGCGATGAGCAGCCCCGCCAACACGTACCAGCGATAGCGGGCCGGACCCGGCGGGGGCTGAACTCTCCCGGGCTCGGGAACTGGGTCTTCTGGACTTGCTGCAGCCCGGTCTTCGATCATACCGCCAACTCCTTGCCGAACAATCCGCGCGGCCGGACGAGCAGAATCAGGAACAGCGCCAGATAAAAGGTCATCGGACCCCAGGTAGCACCGATCTGATCAACTACGAATGAACTGGCCACGCCGAGTCCCAGAGCTCCAATGACGGCTCCCTTGATGCTCCCCATGCCACCCAGTACAACCAGCGCCAACAGGACCGCCACCCATTGCCAATGACGGAAGGGGAAGAACGGGAAGAGGTAGCTCATCAGGGCTCCGGAGCCTCCTCCGAGGGCGGCCGACAAGCCAAAGGAGATCGCAGACACCCGGCGCACGTTTACGCCAACGATCTGGGCGGCGGCCCGGTTCTGCATCGTGGCGCGAATGGCATAGCCCGTCTGGCTGTAGCGCAGAAATGCCCACAGCCCGATCAGCAAGACGAGGCTCGTCATCAATGCATAGAGCTGGCCCTTCGGGATGAAGAGGATGTCACCATCCGGCAAGAACAAGCCGTCGACGATGAACGAATCGGTGGCGTACCCGGGGCTCGCTTTGCGATAGATACCGGTAAAGGCAAACCCGAGGAGGCCTTCGATGGTGAGTGCAATACCAAAGGTGAGTAACACGGTCATTTCGGTATATCTGGCCGTTCCTTCGATCCTCCTGAACAGGACCTGATAGACGGCTACGCCGAATAGGAACATCACAGGTATGACGAACAAAACAGATACAAGTGGATCGATGCCGAGCTGCTCCCAGGCGAAGAATGAGATGTAGGCGGCGCCGATGATGAACACGGCGTGGGCGAGGTTGACGATCCGCATTACGCCAAAGGCGAGAGTCAGACCGGCCGCCATGAGGGCGTAGACACCGCCCAGCAGTAGCCCGAGGATCGCAACCTGAATCACATGCGTCATTTCGCTTCTCCGGCGCCCGCTGCTTTTCCGAGGTATAGCTCTCGGATCCGGGGGTCCTCGAGAATCCCTTCTGCCGGGCCTTCGAAGCGGACGATGCCCAGGTCGAGAACTACACCCCAATCGGCGAGTTCGAGCCCGCGCTGGGCGTTTTGCTCGACGATCACCACGGTGATTCCCAGGCTCTCCAACTCTCTGACTTGAGCGAAGATCTGCTCAACCACCTGGGGTGCCAGCCCGAGAGTAGGTTCGTCGAGCATCAGGAGGATGGGGTCGATCATGAGGGCTCGGCCCATTGCCAGCATCTGCTGCTGCCCGCCGGAGAGCTTGCCGGCGTCCTGGCCCGCTCGTTCCTCGAGAATAGAGAACATCTCGAACACCCGCTTCATCCGCTGTCGAATGAGAGCCCGGTCTTTGACCAGATAGCCGCCCATTATCAGGTTCTCGCGCACAGTCATCTCGGGGAATAGCGCCTGATCCTGGGGGACGAAGCACACTCCGGTGGCCAGAATTTGATCAGGCCTTCGCCTTGCCAGCGATTCGCCCCGAAAAACGACGTCGCCCGACCGCGGGGGAAGCAGACCGGCGATCACCTTGAGCAGCGTTGATTTGCCGGCACCGTTTGGGCCGATGATGCAATACGACTTCGCTTCTTCGACTTTGAGCGACAGACCCTGAAGGATGTTCGGTCCGGCTCCGTAGCCGGCATCGACGTTCGTGATCTCGAGAATGGGTGGCATGTCACGCCATCCCTAAATAGGCGTCGAGCACCCGGCCGTCATTCTGCACTTCTTCGGGTGTCCCATGGATCAGGACCTCTCCATGGGCCATCACGATCACAGAGTCGCTCAGATCCATGACGAGGTCCATGTTGTGCTCCACAATGAAGAAGGTCAGACCCTGCCCGTTCAATTGGCGGACTCGGTCCACCATTCTCTCCAATAGAGCCGGATTCACTCCTCCGGCCGGCTCGTCCAGCATGACGAGGCGCGGGTTGGACATGAGAACTGCTGAGAATTCGAGCAGTTTGCGCTGTCCGTACGACAGCAACTCCGCTCGCGAGTAGGCGTATTGCTCAATCCCAACGAATTCGAGCAGGCTGAGGGCTCGTTCGATCTCGGAATCCAGCATCCGCGAACCGATGATCCCCCGCAGATTGTCGGTCGAAGACCCGACGACCATGTTTTCGAGCACCGTCATGTCATCGAGGGCTCTGGTGACCTGGAACGTCCGACCAATGCCCAGCCGGGTGAGCTTGTGAGGCATCTTGTTGGTGATGTTGGCGCCTTCGAACTTCACCGAGCCGGAATCAGCTTTGATGACGTTGTTGATGAGGTTGAACGTGGTGGTTTTGCCAGCGCCGTTCGGTCCGATCAGGGAGGTTATCGTGCCTTCTTCAATGTCGAAGCTGCAGTCGTTGACGGCTCGAATGCCGCCGAAACTCTTGTCCAAACCTCGTGCTTGAAGCATCACACCCACGAATGTCCTCCGACACTCGTCTTGCCTTGACACGCGCTCACGCGTGAACCTCCAGATTCCTCGAGAGATGGGTCCCCATGGCCTCTTCGAAGAGTTGGGGATGGGGCACCGGCTGGGCCGATGCCCCATCCTGCGTCATTTGTCAATGCCGGCCTAGAAAGCCGGCTTCGGGTAGATGAGATCAACTGTGCCCTCGAACTCACCCACCGGGAAGACGAACTTGAGGTCGCCGCCCTGCCACTGCACCATGATCAGTGAGCGGTCAACCGGCAGGCCGCGCTCGTCCCACACGAAGTCGCCGAGAACGGTTCGGACCGGATCGCTCGCCGTTCGGGCGTGCATCCATTCAGCCATCGCGACGTTGTCGGTCGATCCGACTCCGATGATGGCCTGTTCGATGCCCTGGCAGAGCGCGAACGGAATGGCCTCATCCTCGTCCGGGGCTCGCCCAAACGATGCGGTGAAACCTTCGATGAAGTCCTGGTTGGTGAAGGTCTCTCCGCCGATGATCCCTTCCCAGTTGGCGAGCGGGTGCCAGGAAGCGTGAATGGTCACGCCCTGGGCCGAATCTCCGAGAGTCTCAATGAACTCGGATTGCGCGCCCTGGGACATCCAGATCAGCTGCGGGTTGTACTGCACCGTCTTGAGAGCATCGACGAGCGAAATGGCTTCGTCCGGCGACGCGGTGGCTGCGAACACCATGTCCGCTCCGCTGTTCTTCATGGAGTTGGCCAGAGTCAGCCAATCGGTGAACGGAACCGGCCACTGCTCAACGAATACGGCCTCGATGCCGGCCGGCTCCAGGTAACCTTCGACCTGCACAACGACATCCGAGTCAGGAATGGCGACCTCACCACCAACCAGCCCCTTGACAATCGCGTCTGCGAAGAAGTCATCGGCGTGGACGATGGCAACGGTAGTGGGCTTCGGATCGATGATGCCCTGGTCGGTGTAGTACTCGATCATCGAGACCGGCGAGTAGCCGATCAACTCGGCGGCGTTCTGCTGGAAGTAGAAGATGTTTTGGAATCCTCGCTCCCAGATTCGAAGAGCGCCACCCGATGGGATCGGGTACACCATGTTGGCCTGATTAGCGACGGTTGAAGCTGGGAAGGTGAGCAAGCTGGAGAACGTTCCGAGCAACGCATCGGCGTTCTCGACGTCGATGTGACGCTGCACCTGCGAAACGGCTATTTCTGGGTCGGATCGATTGTCCTCGACGATCAGCTCGACCTCTCGTCCGAGAAGCCCGCCGCGTGCATTGATTTCCTCAACGCAGTACTTGTAGCCGTCGGCATGCTTGCTGCCCGGGATGGCGAAGTCGCCGGTAAGCGGCAACGAGGCGGCGAACACGATCGGATCTTCCGAAGGAGCGGTGCCGGCCGTGGTATCCGTGGCGGTGCCGGCCGTGGTATCCGTGGCGGTGCCGGCCGTGGTCGTCGTGGTCGTGTCTTCGCTGCTCCCGCAGGCAGCAACCACCATTGCCATCACCATCAAGACGGTCAGGAATCTCGTGCGTCGAACCATGCGCTACCTCCACAATGAGCGGGTATGACTGCAGGTAGGCTACGGATCGCCCACACCAAATGCAAACGATTGATCTACCCAGAATCGCCCCCTACGATCGCAGTCGACAAACGATTGCAAGGGCAGAAGTGGGACCCGGGTTCTCGCCCGCCAGTCGGCAGTCGTGGACGAGAGCTACTCTTCCCCGGGATTGCAGCCGGCCGGGTTGAGAAGGCGGCTCCTCAAGAAAGCGACGTGAAATGGCGACCTCGCGGAGACGGTTCACTCAGGTGAAGAAGATCGGTACGCCTGAAGCAATGAGTGAGTATCTGGCGGAACGAGACATCGATCTTCAGCTGGACACCACAGTGGAACCCGCCCCGAACGGGCCACTGGCAAAGCCGATGGCCATCGGGCAACGGCTGCGGGCCGACAACCGATTCGCAATCCTCCCGATGGAGGGTTGGGACGCCACAACCGACGGGATGACGACCCCCGATCTCGAGCGCCGCTGGCTGCGCTTCGGCGCCTCCGGGGCGGGCCTGGTGTGGGGTGAAGCCACCTCCGTTGTTCCTGAGGGCCGGGCGAATCCAAACCAGCTGATGATCAATGAGAGGACGGCCGAGTCCCTGGGCAGACTGCGCAGCCGGATGGCCGCCGCACGTGCCCGGGACTTTGATGGAGCGGACCTCGTCACCGGCTTGCAGCTGACCCATAGCGGTAGATGGTCTCGCCCGTTCGGTGAGCCCCTTCCGCGGATCGCCTACCGGCAGACTCAACTCGATGGACGAGTCCCCGTTTCCGATGCCTCTGTCCTCAGCGATGGCGAATTGGATGAGTTGGTCGGCGTCTACGTCCAGGCGGGAGTCCTGGCCGCCGACGCCGGCTTTGATTTCGTGGACATCAAGCACTGCCACGGATATCTCCTCCACGAACTGCTCAGCGCCAGAACCAGATCCGGTAGATACGGCGGGTCATTCGAAGGACGCACCAGGGTCCTACGCTCTGTCGTGAAACAGCTGAGAGCCCAACGGCCGAACCTCACCATCGCAGTCAGGCTGAGCGCAGTCGACCCAGGGCCATACATCGAGGGTCCCGATGGAGTCGGTTTCCCGCAGCCGCTCGACGAGCCCGGATTCGTCTTCGGTCCCGACGAAGACGGGAATCCGCTAGGCGAAACTCATCAGTTCCTCGACCTCTGCGCCGAGCTCGGGGTGGCGATGGTTTGCGTCACGATCGGAAGTCCCTACTACAACCCGCATGTCATCAGACCTGCCTACCACCCGGCGCTCGATGGCTACCTGCCGCCCCGCGAGCCGCTCGCCGAGGTTGCCTATCACGTCGAAACCACTGCTGCTTTGGCGAGGGCGCACCCCGATCTGGTGTTGGTGGGCAGTGGATACAGCTACCTGCAGGAACTGCTCCCCCACGCGGCTCAATACCAGGTGCGAACCGGAGGAGTCGGCTTGGTGGGCTTGGGCAGGATGGCTCTCAGCTACCCGCACCTCCCCGCTGATGTCTTGGCCGGGCACGAACTGGAACCAAAACTCATTTGCCGAACCTTTAGCGATTGCACGACCGGACCTCGCATCGGGTTGGCCTCAGGGTGCTACCCGCTCGACGATCACTACAAGAAGAGCGAAGCCCGGGTCGTAATCGCAGCCGCCAAGAAAACCAAGCGAGCCAAGACCGGTTGATTCACGTGCCTCTCCACCAATCGCCCCGAGCCGGAGTGCTAGCTTCGCACCAGAAGCGGGTGGCCGTTGAGATTCGGAGTGCGTTTTGATCAAGATTGACACCGCCATCGAACCGGCGTCGGTCGGCCCGGATCTCAAGAGATTGTGGGACATGGCCGGTCCCAAGGTCAAGCGGCTGTGCCGCCGGGATTCACCTGACAACGCAACGCCGGTGTACACAGTTGAAGGTCGATACACCGCCAGAGGTTGGACCGAGTGGACCCAAGGTTTTCTCTACGGTGAAGCCATCCTGCAGTTCGATGCGACCGGCGACCAAGAAGCTCTTGATCTCGGCCGGCGCCTCACCCGTGACCATATGGCCCCGCACCTGACGCATGCAGGCGTCCACGACCACGGCTTCAACAACGTCAGCACCTACGGGAACCTCAGGCGGCTGATGCTCGAGGATCGGACTCCCTTTGACGCGTGGGAGTTGGCGTTCTACGAGGATGCGCTGCGAGTGAGCGGAGCCGTGCAGGCGATGCGCTGGACCAGAACTGCCGAGGGCGGTGGCTTCATTCACTCGTTCAACGGCCCCCACTCCCTGTTCTGTGACACGATCCGCTCGATTCGTTCCCTTGTTTTGGCCCACCGCCTGGGGCACCGCCTGCTGGGCGAGAACGACGAGTCCATTTCGCTGCTCGAGCGCGGGATCCAGCATGCGGCCACCACGGCCAGATACAACGTGTTCTACGGTGAAGGTCGCGATACTTTCGACGTCCGGGGTCGGGTGGCCCATGAGACGCTGTTCAACGTCAACGACGGCAACTATCGGGCCCCCAGCACCCAACAGGGATATTCGCCCTTTACTACGTGGACTCGCGGCCTCGCTTGGGTCATGTCCGGATACCCCGAACTGCTCGAGTTCCTCGACACCGTCGCAGACGCGGAGCTGGAACCGGTCGGCGGGAGGGAAGCAGTTCGTTCGATGATGATCGCCGCGGCCACCGCTTCCTGTGACTTCTACATCGAGCACACCCCGATCGACGGTGTGCCTTACTGGGATACAGGAGCACCCGGCCTGGCGTCGATGGGCGCCTACCTCGACCGGCCGGCCGAACCGCACAACCCACATGAACCGGTCGACAGTTCGGCGGGGGCCATCGCCGCCCAGGGTTTGCTGAGGCTCGGCAACTATCTCACCGCCGCCGGAGCTTCCTCGGGAGTCCGGTACACGAAGGCGGGCCTGACGGTCATGCGGACCCTACTCTCCGACGGTTACTTGAGTCTCGATCCCGAGCATGAAGGCTTGCTCCTCCACGGCGTGTACCACCGACCGAACGGCTGGGACCACGCTCCGGACGACACCCACGTTCCATCCGGCGAATCGGTGCTGTGGGGTGATTACCACCTCATGGAGGCAGCCCTCTACGTGCAACGACTCATCGAAGGTGATCCCTACCTCACCTTCTTCGGTCCGATCGAGGGGATCTCGTGACCCCCCGCACTGCCCTCGTGACCGGTGGTTCCCGCGGCATCGGGCTCGGTATCGCCAGGAGACTCCTCACCGACGGCTACCAGGTGGTTATCAATGGTCTGCGTGCCGTGGAAGCTATCGCCGAAACGCTCGAGGAACTGTCACGCTTCGGGGAGGCTGCCTACGTGGCAGCTGATGTTGGAATGGCGGATGGGCGCAGCCACCTCGTTGCCGAGACGCTGAAGGCTGTCGGACGCCTCGATGTGCTGGTCAACAATGCGGGGATCACATCGCCGGGACGCAAGGACCTCCTGGAGGTTTCGGAGGAAGACCTTGATACGGTGCTCGCCGTCAACCTCAAGGGACCGTTCCTGCTCACCCAATCCCTGGCGAGACACATGATTCAAGAGCATGAGGCCGACTCGTCGTTCCGCGGACGGATCGTGAACATCACTTCGATCAGCGCAGCAGTTGTTTCGCCCAACCGAGGTGAGTATTGCATCAGCAAGGCGGGCCTCTCGATGACGACGTTACTGTGGGCTACTCGGCTCGCCGACCACGGGATCGAGGTCTACGAAGTGCGGCCCGGGGTCATCGAAACCGATATGACCGCTCCCGTTGCCGGGAAATATGAGGCGTTGATCGAAGCCGGGCTCACGTTGGATCGGCGCTTCGGGACGCCAGAGGACGTGGCTGCGGCGGTCGCGACGCTGGTGGGCGGCGACCTGCCGTACGCGACCGGCCAGATCTTGACTATCGACGGCGGGCTGACCGTCTCGAGACTCTGAGAGGATCCGTGTTGGAACCCGGATGGGAGTTTCGCGAGCGGTCCGTGACGCAGTTGTTCGGTGATCCCGAACTGGCCCGGCTTTGCCTGGATGGCCAGACCGACAGTTCTCTCTGGACTTGGACCTGCCGATGAGCGGCATCTACTGGGCAACCGCGGCGGGGATTGGTTTCGGCGTCTTCCAGACCTTGCACCGGCGAGCCGGTCGCGGAGTCGACCGCTTCCTGGCTACCTTCATTTTGTTGACGGTCAGCGCACTGGTGCTCTTTGGTGCGGTCGCAGTCATGGGCGACCTGGATGTGTTGGGTGATGCCCCGCTGATGGCGTTCGTGAACTTCTCTCTCGCCGGCGTTATCCACTTCTCACTCGGTTGGACCTTCCTCACCTTCAGCCAGCGGCGGATTGGCGCAGCTCGAACTGGGGCGCTGATCGGTACTAGTCCTCTCTTCGGGACGGTGATCGCAGCCGTTGCGTTGGGTGAGGTTTTGAGCTTCCCGGCAATGATGGGGGTGGCGCTCGTAGTGATCGGCGTCTTCTTGATATCCAATGGATGAATCGGGCGGAGCCCTGACCCGATGGGCGGGTGGCACTCTGTTTGGGTTGCTCACCGCGTTGTGTTGGTCGCTCAGTCCGGTGTTTGTGCGGCGCGGACTGGACGAGGTCCCTTTTCCGGTAGTGGGTGTGGCGATCGGTATGACCGCCAGCATGCTGGCGTATTTGCCGGTGGTGTGGATTCGGCGCGGCAAGCTAGGCCTGGCCACCGCGAATCGGGGCGATCTGGGATTGCAGTTTGTTGTCGGCCTTCTTACCGGGTTCTCGATCGCGGCCAACTGGATTGCCTTGAGCCTGATTACCGTGGCTGCCGTCTTGTCGATCGGGAGGTTGGCGGTGATCGTCGTCTTGATCTTGTCCCCGATCGTGGTTGGTCAGCACCTCGAGCGGGTTACTCCGCGCATCTGGCTCGGAGGTATGTTCATAGTGGGAGGCTCAATCCTCCTGGCTTTCTACGGGTGAGGAGGGTCACCGACATGGCCGCAGCTCGCAAAGAACCAGCCGTTTCGACCCGGACACGGCAGTCCGGCCGTTGTGGGATAACCCTCTGATGGTCGACCCGCTGGTTTCGCCCGAGTGGTTGCTCGATCGGGTCGGGGGTCCCGACGTGGCGGTGCTGGAAGTGTCTTTCTACCAACCCGACAAGGCCGCCTACTTCTCCGGCCATATCGACGGAGCTCACTACGTCTATTGGAAAGACCTGCTCTGGCATGAACTAGATCGGGAGTTCGCCAGCCCGGCGGTGTTGGCGGAACGCCTCGGAGCGTTCGGAGTGGGGGATGACACGACCCTGGTGCTGGTAGGTGATCCAATCCAGTTTGCTACCTACGCCTATTGGGTGCTGGCCATGGCTGGATTCGAAGAACGAACGGCCGTGCTGGATGGTGGACACGAGATCTGGGCAACGCGTGGGTTCCCTCAGACTGATGATCGCCCGGTGGTCGCGCCGCGGACAGTCACGCCTGGTCGGGCTGACGATACCTGTCGGATAGGACGCCAAGGTGTATTGGCCGGTCTCGAAGATCCGCGCCGGGTGCTCATCGACCTGCGCTCGGCTGAGGAGTTCTCCGGGGAGCGAGTGGCGCCCCTCACGGCCCCCTTCGATCACGGCGCGGAGCGCCGTGGCCACATACCCGGAGCTCGCCACCTTCCCCGGGAACAACTCCTCACTGAAGAGGGAACGTTCAAAGCACCCGACGAATTGTGGGCCGAATTCCGGAAGGTCGGGGTCTCAGACGAACACGAGGTTGTCACCTCTTGTCGCTTGAGTCATCGGGCCTCTCTCGGATGGTTTGTGCTCACCCGCTTGCTCGGACGAGACCGCGTTCGCGTATACGACGGTTCGTGGACCGAGTGGGGATCGATCGTCGGATATCCCATCGAGCGGTAGGGAGCCGGCCGGCTCACTCGAACGGTCGTCAGGCGCGGTAGGGATTCAGATATCCCGGCTCACCGGGGTTCCTGAGATGTTCCTCGATTTCAGCCTGAGAGAAGAGGGCTACGTCTTCGATCTAAGGCGTCGTTCCTGGTGGAGCGTCATAGGTTTCTGAAGAATTCGATCGCCTGTTGGGCGGCGGTTCGGCTGTCGGGATGAGGCAATATCTCGGCTGAGAGGTAGCCGGAATAGTCGAGCTCCCGCAGCACCCCTGCCAGAACCCGGAAGTCAACGTGACCTTGCCCCGCCGCCAGCCGGTTGCTGTCGGTGAACTGCGTGTGCAGGATCAGCTTCCCGGCCGATCGCAACGACTCGGCCAATGAAACCTCTTCGATATTCATGTGGAAGGTGTCGGGCAGAATGCCTACGTTGCTTAGACCGACATTGCCAACGAACTGCAGGGTTTCCCTGATTGTGTTTAGGTAATTGGTTTCGTATCGGTTGATGGGTTCAACCGCCAGAGAGACGTTGAGTGTGAGTGCATACTCGGCATAGCGTCGGACGGCTTCCAGTGCCCGGCGATACTGATCGACTCGTTCGCCATCTGATCCGGACAGCGTCCCGCGGACGCCGCCGATTACAACGAGTGCCTCCCAGGGGGCAGCCAGGTCGATGATGCGGCGCATCCGTTGCTCGAGCAATGTTTGAATCCCCGGATCGTCGGCGGTCAGCGACCACCCGTCCGAGTAGAAGGATTGTCCTGTCGCTATCGCCGAGACTCGAATGTCCCGCCGGCGGGCTTCGGCATCACATGACACAACCGCCGGATCGGCCGGGTCGCGGACGCTCATCTCGATTGCGTCGTACCCAAGATCGGCGGCGGCATCGAGCGCCCCTTTCCAATCCCCGGCGAAGAGCAGCGGGGCAAACTCGGCCGGGGTGGGCGAGATTGCCATGCTGGTTCTGAACATGAACCTCAATCTATTCCTGATCCGCCGGCGACCCCGACTTACGGCGGATAGGCGAACGTGTAAAGATGCCGGCCGCCCGGCTCCAGTGGGCCCTTGAGCACCGCTTCAACGTCCTCCCGGGGCCGCATACTCACCTGTTCGATCGGCGGCAGCTTCCCGGGCGGATACATCTCCATGATGTCATTGACCAGTCGCTCGAGATAGTCGAGGATCGCATTCACGCCACCCCTCGCCTTCTCCGGATCGGCCAGGGTGGCGTCACCAACGGTGCCCTCCGGAGTGGCTACCACCTCGAGCGGTGAACCACCAACCTGCTGCCAGAACGGCAGCGGCGCCTCCGCCAGGGGAAGAGCCGAACCCGACTTGTTGATGTGTCCGGGAGGCAGCAACGGAGTGAACGACGTCTTCTGCGCGTGTTTGATGTCGATGAACTCAGGGAAGAGAGCCATCGCAAACGAAGCTTCGCACTCGTCGCCGTGGATGAACGGAGTCTCGAACGGTCCTCCGTGTTCTTTGTCGCGGAGGTGCTCCGGGATCACGAACCACCAGTTGACGTTGACCAGAATGCAGGGCACCTGATACTTCTTGCCGAACTGGTGCATTGCGGCCGGGATCACGTAGTCCTGGCCGTGGCCGTTCAGGAGAATCTGTTTGCGAAAACCGGCATTCCAGAACCCGGCGATGACCGCTCGCAGGTAGGCATTGAAGGTCTCCTCAGGGATGACGATGTTGCCGGGCATGCCCAGGTGATGGAAGGGATGGGACCCGTACCAGATGGGTTCTGCCACTGTGCACCCGGTCTTGGCCGCGATCTGCTCTGCCTGCCGGGTGACGAGGAATGTGTCCTCGCCTGGATTCTGAGCCAGACCGTGATTCTCGCTGCTCCCGATGGGGATGATGATCAGATCGTTCTCTTTCAGCCGATCTTCGATCTGCTTCCCCGTCATGGTCTGGTAGTAGATGCCCGATGGGCGTTCCATGTGGCCGCCATCCGGGGGGATCTGCCACTTACTCATGACCACTGTCCTCCTTGTTTGCCGAGCAATTACTCCGCGTTGGGCTGCACCAGGACCTTGATAGCCCCGTCGATGCGCTTGGTGAATGTCTCGTAGGCCTGGCCGAAGTCCTTCAGCGGGAACCTGTGCGTGGTGACGATGTCGACGTCGATCTTGCCGGCCGCGATGAGCGGGATGATCTCCGCGCACTCCCCGGGATTGGCCCGGACGCCGTAGAGATCCATCTCCTCGATGACGATCCGGCTGAGCGGGAGTTCGGCAGCCTCCAGGGGAACGCCGATCAGTGCGACTCGCCCCCCCTTCCTCGTCATCTCGATCGCGTCGCGGGTCGACGTACCCCGGGCGGCGGTGTCGACCGTCATGTGGGCGCCCCGGCCGCCGGTGAGATCGCGTACGGCCTGGGGGCCATCTACTTGACTGTTGTCGACAACTTCCGCGCCGAGGGCGGCGGCGGTCTCGAGTCGCGACCCTCGGCCAACCACGATCACCCGCGCCGCGCCCAACTGAGCGGCGCACTGGGCCGCCAGCAAACCCTGGGCTCCCGGTCCGACGATTGCCACAGTATCGCCCGGCATCACCTTGCCGCGCTTGACTGCATGGAGGGCGATGGAACTGGCATCCACCAGGGCGGCTTGCTCCAGGGTCATCGAGTCGGGAATGTGGAAGACCGACTTGATCGAACTGTTGTGGAACTGGCGGAGGGCGCCGGTGCTGTAGTGGCCGTAGTGCCGGTGGTTGCGCTCCTCGTGTCCGTAGTTCTCGCAAAGGGTGTAGCGGCCGATGGTGCACATCCGGCAGTACCCGCAGCCCGAATGCGCCGTCCCTGCCACCCGATCACCGACGGAAAAACCAAACCCCTCTGCCTCGTCTCCGAGGGCAACGACTTCGCCCGACCACTCGTGACCCGGTGTGTAGGGATAGCCGGGCGGCCAACCGCGCTTCAGGAAGTTTCCCGAGATGATCTCCTTGTCGGTTCCGCAGATCGCTACCGAGTGCACCTTGCAGAGCACCTCGTGCCGGGCAGGAGTCGGGATCCCGGTGCTCTGAATCTCGAACTCGTTGGGACCCAATAGGACGAGTGCATCCATCGACTGATCGGGCATCTGTTCTCCTTCTCCGGCCGGCCGAGCCGGACATCCGGACACGGCCGCACCCCTTCTCTGTCACGCCTACCCTACGGATCTGGTTGCCGATCGGCAGGGTCGAAGGTCCCAACCCGGGTGGCTCATTCCGACGTTTGTGTCCGGATGGTGGCCTGCTCCCAATATGCTTGGGTGCCCTACGGAGGCAGAATCATGGTCGTAGTAGTCCTGCTCTATCCGGCATACCTGCCCACGTTTGATCAGACTGCAGAGCGCTGCGAGGCGATGGTGTCCGCCTTCGAGACCGATGTGCCCGGCCTGATCGACAAGACCTGGGGTATGAACGAGGAGACCGGCAGAATGTGCTCGGTCTACCACTTCGAGGATCGGGCTTCGGCCGAGGCGCGCTTCGCGTCAGAGAGATTCCGTGACTTCGTCGAAAATACCTTGCACAACCAACTCGAGCTGGAGTATTTCGATGTCGCGGCTGTTGCCTTCAGGCGCCCCCTCAAGTAGGCGGGCTCCGCGGCTCCTCGGGAGCTCTCGTTATGCCAGATAACCCTCTTCTCGAGCGCGGGCGTCGAAGACCGCCAGGACCCGTTCCTGCAATTGCGCGAAGAAGTCGGGCGTGTTGAATCGGGGCAGGGTGCTGTGCTCGGCGGGCATGTGCGCTTCATCCGGAACGACGTAGTCGGACTCGGTGAAGCCCTGCCGCCGTTCGCTGGCATAGCCCCGCAAATAGGTGCGGCCCACCACCGCCCGCAGATCGTCGCCCGTCACTTCGAGGCCGGCCGCCAGGTGGAGGGCTTCGGCCTCGGTCTCTGGATCGAGGGCTGCGAACTTACAAAGCCCGGTGATGTCGTCGAGCATGATCATCGGCCCCCGGTTGGTGATGGCGTCGACCCAGTAATCGAGGCCCGTCTCACGTTCGATCATCGCCAGGAGGAAGGTGCGCATCCCCATGTGGCCACCGGCCAGCGACCAGGGGTATCCCGGGTTCGTATGCGGCAGGTAGGCGGGGTACTCAACGCCTTTCGACTGCATAGCGTATTCCAGAGCCTCGAGTCGCCGGGCCAGACGAAGCGAGCCTTCGCCGATGTCGGGCAGCCGGCCTTCGCCAACAGCAAGGATGGCCTCCTCGGCGGCTGCCGCGTCACCGTAGGACAGCCCACCTGCGATGGCCTGGTCGGGGTGACGGCGGTTGTGTTCCATGACGAATCCAAGTGTCACTCCGAGCGAGATCGAATCCATGCCCAGCTGATCTACGAGTTCGACGCGGTCCAACGCCGTGTCCTGGTCGTACAGCCCGAGATTGGACGAGAGAAGGGCCCAGGGTTCGTAGTCCACCTTGGCGCGGAACGGGCCCGCCTCACCGTCGCTCCGTTTGTCGTAGACGTTTTTGTGGCATTTGATGCCGCACAGGTAGCAGCTCTCCGCCTTGACGGTGAAGGGGCCAGCTTCGACGGAAGCCCGTCGCAGGGCGACCGCGTCTTCGGTTCCGGGTGGATTGAAATTGAACTCCGGTAGGCCGCCAATTTCGTGCTGAGCTTTCACATGGCGCCAGGTTCCGCCGGCGCCGTCGTCCCGGTACGGCTTGCTGCCTTCGCCGAGGTTGATCTCACGGTTGATGTCCTTGAGGCCCCTTCCTGAGACAGTCGGGTTCGGGCCATCGGCGGCGATGGCGAAGAGGTTCTTCGAACCCATCACTCCGCCGTAGCCGCCCCGTCCGCAGAATCGGGGTTTAGGATCACCGGTCTTCAGTTGGTTGTCGCTGGACAGTGCGATCGAGGCAAAGCGAACCGACTCGTAGTGCTCGCCCGCCGGGCCGATCACTGCGAAGTGGGCCTCCGGGTATCTCCTGTGAAGGTCCTGGATGCGATCGTTTATTAGGCGTCCGGTCAGGTCTGTCGCGTCGAGGAACTCGACCCTGGCGGGCCCGCCCGGACCTTCGGGGTCGTCTCCGGCGGTGAGGTGCAGCAAGGTTGGACGAGGGGAGCGGCCGGTGAACACCATCTCGTCGATGCCCAGACCGGCCAGCTTGGTGCCGAAGTGGCCGCTTCCAGCCGTCCACATCAGGCCGGGACTTCCGCTCAGTGAACTTTTGAGTGGCGAGTATCCGTGGAAATAGGTCCGCAGTCCGGTCATGACCCGGGTTCCGCTGAGCAGGCCGAGATTCATGATGAGCGGCGCGTCGGGAGAGTAGGCGTCGGTCACCGCCTGGTCCCCGAGTATCTTGGCGGCCCGGGCAATCCCGCCGAGCGCATCCTCGAGGTCTTCACAGGGTGTTCGCTCCCAGCGGACGGTCCCGTTGGTCAGATCAATGTGGTAGCGACTCACCGAGTAGTCGGTAGCCGCTCGCGGCCCGTTCGTCATCTTCTCTCCTCATCGATCGAAATGGTCCCTTCGAGCTCCACGAGATTCGTGCTGAGATCTCCACGCGGGAAGAAGCAGATCAACTTGAGTCGCGATCCGGCTTCCGGGATTGTCGCGTGAGCAACGTTCTGCGGAATCCTAATTATGTCGCCGGCGGCCACATGTGTCTCCGCCCGCTCTTGCCAGGCTGTTCCTCGGCCCTCGGCCACGTAGATGATCTCGGGGCTGTGGGGGTGGAGATGTGGTGTTCGCCCGGTGTGTTCCTCGATGATCACGACGCGCACGGCCAGGGGTCCCGGGTCGAGGTCGTGGAATGGGTCGGCAGAACTTCGACCGGGAAGATCCCTGAAACTGAGATCGGAGGAATGAACGACGGTCATGATCGGAGGGCGAGGATGCCGCTGAGTCGATCCATGATTGCCCCGGATACCGTCTGTACGAAGCCGGCGGCCCGCTCGTCGGTCGCCCATTGTGGGCTCCCGTACCATCCTTCAGCATCGATTTCGGTCACATCCGTGATGAACCCATATACCTCTTTCGACCGCCGCATCTCATCGAGTGCATGAGCCTTGGGAGGTCGGGTTGGCTCACCGGCCAGGTCCACTTTGGCCAATAACGGGTCGTAGGCGAGGACGGCCAGCGCTTCGATTCCTCCCCCGTGAGTGAGTTCTCCGCCCTTGTCCTCGTAGACCCGTTGGGCCGTGTAGCAGGCGTGGGCGACGATGAAAGTGGCGTCTCGGGTGGATTGGAGGTCGGTGGCGACTCCGTCGAGCGAAGCGATGTTGCCCTCATGCCAGTTGACGAACACGAAGGTCGATACCCCCATGTCGATCAACTCGGTGCAGACATCCTTGAGCAGGCCCTCGAAGGTTGCTCTGCTCAACGAGATCGTGCCGGGATGGCCGGCATGAATAGGGGTAACACCGTAGGGGCCGAACGGAACGTAGAGGCCCCGGGTTCTCTCCGCGATTTCTGCCGCGATCAGCTCTGCCGCCATCGTATCGGTCCCACACGGCAGGTGTGGTCCGTGCTGTTCCGTGCTCCCGAAGGGAAGAACAGCCATCGGTGAATCTGCGATGACTTGCGCTACCTCGGGGCTGGTCAGCTCGTAGATTGAGCGCGTCACGTGGTTTCTCCTTGATGCGGGACCGGATTCCTCAATTCCTCACCCCTCAGAACTCGCGCGGCTTCCTCGGCGCCCTTGCGGCGGAGGTCGAGCTGTGACTCCTCTGTGTACCACGCCACGTGGGGCGTCAGGATCACACGGTCGATGACGGGTGAGAACTGCGAGAGATCGGGAGGTTCCTCGGGAAACACGTCGAGACAGGCCACGGTCGGCCTGCCGGCCCGCAAGCCCTCGACGAGTGCTTTGAGGTCCACAAGGGAGCCGCGGGCCGTGTTGACGACAATGCTGCCCGGTCGAAGAAGCAGGAGGGCGTTGCGATCGAGCAACGGTGTCCGGTCCGGGGCACCGGGAGTGTGCAGCGTGATGACGTCGCTGACTTCAAGCAGCTCTTCGAGTGACTCGGCCGTACTGAGGTCTCCGGCTGATACCAGGTGATCATGCACAATTAGATCAAAACCGATGCCTCGGAGCATTCTCGCCACGGCCTGTCCGATCCGGCCGAATCCGACCACGCCGACCGTGAGTTCAGACGGCAGGTGGAGCGGACGGAGATCGGCAAAGCCCCACCGGCCCGACTTGGCATGGTGGTCGGCCTGGGGGAGCTTGCGGATGGCCGCCAGGATGAGTGCCACCGTATGCACGGCGACGGCCTCAGTCCCGTAGTCGGGAACGCTGGCCACCAGGATGCCCAACCGTCTCGCCGCCGCGATATCGACCGAGTCGACCCCGACGCCGTATCGGACGATGGCCCGGCACGAAAGACGTTCCAGCACCTGGGCCGTGAACCGGGGCCGGGAGCCGGCCAGGATCACTGTCGCGGTCCCGGCGACTTCGACGATCTGAGCACCGTCGGCCCCGTCGCCGGTGACGATTTCTACGTCAAGACCCCCGAGGATCTTCTGTTCGACTGACAAATCCGGGTAGCGAGTGCCGAGGATTGCTACACGTTGAGGCACTGCGACCACTCCTAATCGAATCATCGGAGTCTAAACCGGCAATCGTTTGCAGAACAACGAGATCTCCCGCCTTGAGCCCCGTCGTGCAGCCGGGCACCAGTCGGGCGAGGAGACAGATTGCGCACCCTAGGTGATTAGAAAGAGGCTTCGAGCATTCGGGTAGCCAGTTGCGCGTCGGGCGCCAGAATGTAGACCCCGCCCAGCACCCGATCGGTGGCATAGACCAGGCCGTCTTCGTCAACGAACACGTCGTTGATCTGTACGTCCTCCTGATCAGGTGGCGTTTCGGGAATCCAGTGGGCGATCTCTATCGGGTGATAAGGGTCGGCGAGGTCGTACACCCGCAATCCTGCATTGAAGTAGGTCAGGAAGAAGACCTCTTCACTGATGTAGCTTCCAGGCCGGTTCTCGTGAAGACAGTGTGCACCGAACCGTAGGCCCCGTTCGCAGAAATCGCCTTCAGGCACCGGCAAGGTGGAAATCACCTGTGGATTCCGTTCATCAGACACGTCGACCACCCTCGCCATGCGGGGGTCACCCTCGCAACGATTCTTGGTCTCTTCGTCGGTAGTCACCACCAGAGCGCGGCCCCGCAAGGGCAAACAGGTGTGGCTCTCGCCACCAGGCGACCAGTCCAGCGTCGACACGATCTCAGGGCGAGAGACGTCCGAGATGTCGAGGATCGTCATCCCCCGGTCCCACATTCCGACGTAGGCACGGTTGCCGTCGACTAGAGCGTGATGAATCGGACGAGCCGTGGCCGGTTCCGGCGCTCCAGGGATTCCATCCCGCCGCGTCCACCACCGACCGGCTTCCACCGGGTGCTCGGGATCGCTCATGTCGACGATGACCAGGATGCGGCCCTCGAATCCCTCCGGTATGGCCGATACGTAGGCATACCGCCCGCCCGTCCACCAGATTCGATGCACGCCCCGGCCGCCGGACGCAAAGAACCCGATCTGGTGCGGGTCAAAAGGATCATCCAAGCTGTAGATCGCCATGCCTGCCGAATATGGGTCGCCTCCGCGAAACTGTTCCTGGTTTACAAGCAGTAGCCGGTCGGCGACCTGGACCTTGTGGGTATGACTTCCCGGTGGGGATTTCCATTGTTTGACCACCGTCGGGCTGTTCACGTCGCCAACGTCGAGGACGCTGGTACCCATCCCGCTGACACCGAAGTGCCCAACGTAGAGGGCATCGGCGTCCCGGATCACCTGCATCCCGTCCCCGTAGCCGTTGAGATTCGAGTGCCCAACCTGCTGAAACCCGCTCGAGTCGGCCGGCCGTGTCATGTCAACTCCTCGAATCAGCCGGCGCCTCACACCGGTCGGTCTACCCGGAATCTCTCCGCTCAGCATCCCCCGCTTGTCTCCGTCTACCGTAGTTGGAAAGGACACCAGAACAGGAGGTCTGCTCTTGAAAGTGGGATGGATCGGACTCGGCGATATGGGGCAGGTGATCATCCCCCGCCTCCTGGGTGCCGGTCACCCAGTTACCGGGTGGAACCGAACGCCTTCGAAAGCCGATCAGCTCCTCGAACAGGGCATGAGATGGGCAGACACTCCCCGCCAGGCGGCGGCGGCGTCGGACCTCGTCTTCTCAATGGTCACGGACGCAGACGCGGTATCCGCAGTTGCACTTGGCGACGATGGCGTCATTGCCGGATTGCCGGAAGGAGCGGTATATCTCGACATGAGCACGATCGACCCCGACGTTAGCCGGACGGTGGCTGCCGCCTTCTCCGAAAGAGGGCTCGTCATGCTTGATGCTCCGTTGTCGGGTAGTCCGGTGACTATTCGTCAAGGCTCCGCCTCGATCATGGTGGGTGGTGACCGGCAGGCCTACGCCAGGGTCGAGCCGGTGTTGCTCGACATCGGGTCGAAGGTCAGCTACATCGGCCCGTCCGGTACTGCCGTCCAGATGAAGGTGGCGATCAACCTGACTCTGATCGTGGAGATGGTCGTGTTCTGCGAGTCGGTCGCCCTGGCCGAGAAAGGCGGAGTAGACCGGGCGGTGGCGGTCGACGCCATGCTCAAGAGTGTGGTGGCCTCGCCGGTGATGGGTTATCGGGGTCCGTTCATTCTCGAGATGCCGGAGAAGCCACTCGCCGACGTCACGCTCCAACAAAAAGACATGTTGCTGGCCCTGGAGGTAGCCCGACGTCAGGGTTCACCGGCACCACTCGCCGCAGTTGCCAACGAGCTACTCAACGCCTGTCGCGGTCTCGGAATCGATCACCGTGACTTCGTAACGGTCTTCGATGTCTATCACATGTTGTCGGGTGGACGATGACCGAGCGATTCCACACCAACCTCTCCAGGGTGCCCCACGTTGGGGGACTGCGGGAGGACGAAGGTTGGATCAATATGCAGGTCCAATTCCTCATTGACAAGGCCACGGTAGGAAGCGACGACTTTTTGCTCGGCTGGACCGTTCTCCCACCCGGCGCTCGTCACGACCGGCACCTACACCGCAACGCCGACGAGTTCTTCATCGTCCTCAAAGGGTCAGGTCGGATCTACACCGACCTCGGCACCGAGCCGGCCGGTGTTGGCGACGTGATCTGGACGCCGCGTGGCCGCTTCCACGGATTCGACAACACCGGCGACGGAGAGGTTGTACTGGTGTGGGGTTGGAGTGGCTCCGGTTCGCTGGAGGATTCCGGATACGAAGTCGACGAAGAGGAAGTCGGGTGAGCCGGGCCCAGGGGAATCCGCGCGTTGCCACCGGAATGAACCGGCAGCTGGCAACGCGCCGGCGGACGCTGAGCCGGGGAGCGACGGCGATAGGCTGGAAGGTCGGGTTCGGCTCTCCATCGGCCCACGAGCTGATGCAGATCACGAGCCCTCTGGTCGGCTATCTGACCAGCTCAACGAAATTCGAGTCCGGGGCGCAAATCGCGGTTACCGGCTGGAAGCAGGCGATGGTCGAGTTCGAAGTGGCCGTCTACATCGGAGCGGACCTGGATGCCGGAGCCGGCGAGGAGGACATTCGATCGGCGATATCCGCACTGGGGCCCGCCATCGAACTGGCCGACGTCGACCTCCCCGTGGAGGCTGCAGGTATTGAGGCAATCCTAGCTAGAAATATCTTCCACAAGGGAGTGATCCTCGGCGACCCGGATGAGAACCGGGCAGGGTTGGATATCACCGATCTGGTGGCCCGGGTCCTGATCGACGGCCAGGAGCGATTCACCACGCGCGACCTTCAGACAATCGCCGGCTCCCATACAACGGCCGTTGCCACTGTCGCTAACACCCTGAGCGCCGGCGGCGAGATGCTCCGGGCCGGAGACGTGATCATCACCGGTTCGATCTTCCAGCCCATCCACGTCACCGAGAGCACCGAATTCACGTTCGCACTTGACCCGTTCGACCCGATTTCGGTCGAGATAGACCGATCTCGGGGTTGATTGCCGCCCCGGATCCGACTCGGCCTATCGGAGCTCTGCTTCGTCACCGGCCCGGTAGGCGTTGAGCTGAGGCATTTTCCTGGCGATGATGAAGGCGCCGATGATGCAGGCGAGGCCTCCCGAAACGACTGAGATCTGTGGGGTCGTTGCCGAGGCGACGGCACCTGCCTCGAAGTCGCCGAGGCGTGGACCGCCGCTGACCACGGCGATGTGGATGGACGACAACCGGCCGCGTAGACGATCCGGCACTGCCAGCTGCAGGATCGTGTTCCGGAAGACCGCAGAAATCACATCGGCGCCGCCTGCGATGGCCAGGAAGATCACCGCAACAACCACCGACTTGGCCAGCCCGAATCCGACGATGGCGGCTCCCCAGGCGATGACCGCTATTACAACTGCCCGACCTTGCCTGACGATGGAGCCAACCCATCCAGAGGTCACCGCGGCGATGAGGGCACCGGCACCGGGGGCGGCATACAGCAGTCCCACCGTGGAGGCGTCTCCGCCCAGCATCGTTAGGCCGATTGCCGGGAACAGGGCCTGGGGCATGCCGAAGATCATTGCGTTGAGGTCGATTGCGAAGTTGGCCTGGAGGAGGCGTCGCTCCCGCAGGAACGAATACCCTTCCTTGATCGACGTCCACCCGAACCGCTGGCCGCCTCCCTCGGGTTTCAGTGAACCGATCTTGAACATGAGCACCGTTCCGACGCCGAACGCGACCGCCTCGAGGCTGTAGGTGAGGCTCAAGCTGGTGCGAGCGATCAGCAGTCCTCCGATGGCCGGTCCAACCGTCTTGGCGACATTGCCGAGGATCTGAGTGAGTGCCAGGGCCGCCGGCAACAGGTCGCGTCCCACCAGTGCCGGAACTGAGGCAGTCCTGGCCGGACTATCGATGGCGGAAATGCCTGCGTTGAGCCCGCTCAGCACGAAGATCAACCAGACTCTCGGCTCGGAGAGTGAGGCGTTCAAAGCGAGCCCGACGGCGGTCGCCATCAGCGCCACCTGAGCGATCACCAGCAGCCGGCGGCGATCGACCGAATCTACGATCGCTCCTCCAACGATTGAGGTCAAGAGCAGCGGCACCAGCTGAGCGATTCCCAGCGCGCCTACCAGGAGTGTCGAGCCGGTGAGCTGATAGACCTGGTACGGAACGGCCACAACTGTCAACTGTCGGCCGAGCCACGCCAGTGATAGTCCGGCGTACAACCATCGGAACCTGGGGGACTGCCGGAGTGGGGTCACGTCGGCCAGGAGTCGGGTGAACGAGCTGTAGCGACTCCTCTTCACGGTTGACCCGGCTCCGCTCCCGATTCAGCGGTTCCGACCGCGGGATTCAACCCTTGATCTCGTCGGGCAAGGCGTCGAAGACACAAGCGGCCTCATGGCCCGGCCCGCGCCGCGTGAGAACGACCTCCTCTACCGGGCTGAAGCGGAGCCGAACGAAGCGCTCGTCCACTTCCAGGTGCTCGAGTGCGGCCGTCAGGGCAGCCGGGACCCGATCGGAGCGCAGGCCGTCTGCCAGTGCAGTCGCCGACTTGTCGTCTTCGAACTCGAATGATCCGCCGAACTCGTCGAGTCGCTCAACCCCTTGAAGGCGATCGAACATGCCTTCCTCATCCTGGAGCCAGCGTACGACATCGTCGAGTTCCCACCCGCAAACCGGAGTGGCAACCGGGCACCTGGTGTGGAACCGGCACCCCTGCGGTGGGCGCGCCGGATCTGGAACTGAACCTTCCAGCGGGCGCATTGGTATGTCGGTGGCTTGATTGACATCCGGGCTGGCCGCCAACAACGCCGCCGTGTACGGGTGGTTCGGGTGCTCGAACAGGTCGCTGGTGTTAGCGGCCTCGGCTTCCTTCCCCAGATACATGACCACGATCCGGTCGGCCATGTGACGGACCACAGACAGGTCGTGAGTTATGAACAAGTAGGTGAGTCCGAGCTTCTGTTGGAGTTCGTGCAGCAGATTGAGGATCTGAGCCTGTACCGAAACGTCGAGGGCGCTCGTCGGTTCGTCGAGGATCAGGAGTGCCGGATCGAGGGCCAGCGCACGAGCAATAGATATGCGCTGCCGCTGACCACCCGAGAACTGGTGCGGATATCGGTAGAGGTGCTGGCTTCCGAGGCCGACCTGCTCGAGCAGGGCAACGACACGGTCGGTCAAGTCGCGCCCGGATGCCTCGCGGTGGACTTTGAGTGGTCGGCCGACGATGTCTTTGACGAATTGGCGCGGGTTGAGCGACGAGAAAGAGTCTTGGAACACGACCTGACAGTTGCGTCGGTAGCGTTTCCAGTTGTCGCCGTCCAGACGGTCGACGCGATGCACTCTGGCTATCTCCTCCAGTTCGGCCCGCTGTTCGTCGGTTTGGCGATCTTCTGTGACTGCCATAAGCGCGTTGATCCGGTCGCGTTCGTTCTCAGTCAGGTCGAAGTAGACACCGCCTCCCGTTGGATCTGTCAGACCGGCCACGCAGCGTCCGAGGGTGGTCTTGCCACAACCGCTCTCACCCACCAGGCCGAGCGTCTCGCCCCTGCGAAGATCGAAGTTGATCCCATCCACCGCCTTGACGCTTCCGACGACCCGCTGGAGGGCGCCCTCCTTGATTGGGAAGTGTTTCTGGAGGTTGCGGACACCGAGAACGATCTCACCAGGTGTCGAAGCTTCGATTGGTCCTGCAGTTCGAGTGGAGATTGTCATCAATTGTCCTTAGAGAAAGATGGCATCGCGAGGGCCACACCAGACGGCTGGTGATGGACGAAGCAGGCGACCGGATGCGAAACGTCGACATCTGACAACCGTGGATCCTGAGCCAGACACACCTCGGCTGCGTGTGGACATCTACCGGCAAATCGACAGGCCGGCTCCGGGTCGATGAGCTCTGGAACGGTGCCCTCGATCACGACCAATCGGCCGCGCTCATGATCGACCGACGGAATGGCGTTGAGGAGACCTCGGGTATAGGGATGCAGCGGATCCCGGAAGATCTGCTCGGTTGGGCCGACCTCGACGATCCGCCCGGCGTACATGACGGCGACCCGATCGCTCACCCGCTTGACCAGTGCGAGGTCGTGACTGATGTAAAGGACCGCGGCGCGGCGCCGTTGCTGGAGTTCGCGCACGAGTTCGAGAATTCGTGCCTGGACGGTCACGTCGAGAGCCGTAGTGGGCTCGTCGGCGATGAGCAGGTCCGGGTTGCAGGCCAGCGCTTGGGCGATCATGACCCGCTGTCGCATTCCTCCAGAGAGTTCGTGCGGGTAGCGCTCCATGACCTTCAACGGATTGGCGATCTGTGTTTCGGCGAGTGCTTCGGCCACCATCTCGCCGACGGCCCGGCGGATGCGGTTGCGTTTGCCACGAAGTGGTGGCAGCCCAAGGGCGATTCGCTCTGGCATCCGCGATCTGTATTTGGCGCTACGTTGAAGCAGTGGTCCCGTCGCCGTCTGATCGAATCCGGCGAGATCGAGAATCTCGGCAGGGCGATGCTCGTAGAACACCTCGGCGATCTGGTCGCCTATCGAGAGTGCCGGGTTGAGAGCTTTGGCCGGATCTTGGAAGATCATTGCGATCCGGTTGCCGCGGATTTCGCGCAGGCGGTCTTCCGGGATCGACATGAGGTCGAGGGTTTCGCGGCCACTTCCTTCACACAAGCCGCAGCCCGCCCCGGCGCAATTCGGGCAGGCAACGGGCGTTCTCCCGGATTGGTCACAAACGTCACACCCGTGACCGGCGCAAGCCTCGCAGGGTTCCTTCGGGTGGAAGAGAACGAATCCCCCGACGTGCATGCCGGGTGGCATCGGCACGAGACGGAGGAAGGAGCGGGCCGTCACGGACTTCCCGCAGCCGGTTTCGCCGACCAGGCCCAGGGTCTCTCCATCGAGGATGTCGAATGAAACGCCGTCGACGGCGTGCACCGTCCCGGCCTTCGAGCGGAAGTGGACGCGTAGATCCTCGACAGAGGCGACGGCGTTGGGGTGCCGTACCGCCACCGTTTGCTCATTCGATTCGGCCATGGTCATCGGCTCGTCTCCGTTCGCGGATCAAGCACGTCGCGTAGGCCATCGCCCACGAGGTTGAAGGCCAATGCCCAAATGAACACCATCAGGCCGGGAAAGGTCGAAGCCCACCAGCGCCCGGCCGATATACCCACTTGCCCCTCCGAGACGAGAACACCCCATTCGGCGAGCCCGGCTTCGGCCAAGCCGATGAAGCTGAGGGTTGCCCCGACCAGCACGATGTGGCCCATGTCGAGTGTGGCCTGCACTATCACCGGGGTAATTGAGTTTGGAAAGACGTCTTTGAAATAGATGCGCAGTCGTGAGTCGCCGATGACGCGTGCCGCGTCTACATACTCGTTCTGTTTCACATGAATGACTTGGGCGCGCATGATCCGGGCGTACTTCACCCAGAACACGACGGCCAGGGCGAGGATGATGTTGCGGAACGAGGGTCCAAGCACCGCGGCGATGGCAAGGGCGAAGATGAGTTCCGGAATGGAGAGAAACACATCGACGATCCTCATGAGGACCTCGTCGAAACGACCCCCGCGGAAACCGGCGATGCTTCCGACGGTGACGCCTACCGCGGCAGTGATAGCCACAACGATGATGGACAGGCGCAGCGAGGTTCTCGCTCCCCATACGATTCCGTAATAGACATCTCCTCCAGTGTTCGTTGTGCCCAGGGGATGGCCGGGGGTGCCGGGTGGCGCGTTCAGGGCGCTCCAGTCGCGGGGCATTTGATACGCGTCGGGGGTGTTCGGTTCGGTGATCAGCGGCGCCAGCAGTGCCATCGATAACATTGCCACGATCATGATGATTCCGGCCACGGTGGTCGGGTTCGACACGACGTTCTTGGCGATCTCGCCGGCCCGACGAAGTCGAGCCCTGGCCGCTGACTCGGTCACCACGGCGGGCGCTGGAGTTGAAATATCAACCATGGTCAGGCCCCCAATACCACTCGGCGGTCGAGATATGCGTAGACAACGTCCACTATGAGATTCACGAACAAGAAGAGGATGCTGGTGAACATGACATACGCCATGATCGTGGCCTGGTCCCCACGAAGAACCGCGTCTGCCATCCAACGCCCCAGGCCGGGCCAGCGGAAAATGATCTCGGCGACCACTGTGCCCTGCAGTAGGAAACCGAAGCTGAGTCCGATCACGGTCACAGTCGGGATCAGAGCATTCCGGCGAGCGTGACGCCGCAGGACTAGGCGCTCGGGGAGTCCCTTCGCCCGAGCTGCGTCCACGTAATCCTCCTGAAGCTCTTCTATGAGTGACGAGCGCATCATCCGGGCGATGATCGCCGTCGCCCCGTAGCCGATCGAGATGGCGGGCAGCACGAGGTGCCAGACCGCATCACGCAGAGCGCCAAAGTCACCGGCGATGATCGCATCTACCGTGTACAGCCCGGTGGGGTGCTGAATGCGGCCGAAGATATCGGGGTCACTGCGCCCAATCGGGAACCAACCGAGGTACACCCAGAATACGATCAGCAACAGGATGGCGAACCAGAACAAGGGCATGCTGGCGCCGCTGATAGATACAACACGGGTGACGTGATCGGGAAGCCGATTTCGCCTGGCCCCGGCGAATGTCCCGAGGCCAATTCCCAGTGTCACCGCCACGATGGCCGAGGCGATCGCCAGTTCCATCGAAGCGGCCAGCTTCTGTGGGAAAACCTGTGTGACGGGTGCCGCCGCGACTCCGGACCATCCCAGGTCGCCGGCTAAGACGCCTCGTGCCCAATAGACGTACTGCACCGGGAGTGGCTCGTCGAGATGGAATCGTTCCTCGATTTCCACCACCTCGGCGGGACTCATCTCATGAGAGAGGTAGATCCCGATTGGAGAGCCGCCGACCCGGGTGAGAGTGAAGACGATGATCGAAGTGCCGATTACGAGGATCGGGAGGATCATCAACCTCCTGAGAACGTAGTCCTTGATCTGCATGAGTCTTCAGTCCTTGTGGAGGTCGTTTGCAGGCAACGTCGATCTATTCAGGAGCAGGCTGTTTGTTGGGGGACGCCGGCCGCACGGCCGGCGTCCCCTCTTTTTCCTCGTCTACTTGTCGAAAAGCGCGAACTTGACGTTTGGACGCGGCCAGAGCGGGTTGAGGACGAATCCTTCCACCCAATCTCGATGAGCGTTCGCAATACCCTCTTGGGCAGTGATGAGCCACATCGGGTCCTCGTAGAGGAGTCTCTGGAGCTCGGCGTAGATTTCCGCTCGCCGGTCAGCGTCGAGTTCCTGGGCGCCTTCGTCGATGAGTTCGGCGATCCGATCAGGGTCCTGGTAGCCATTGCGGAAGCCGTGAACCACACCCCACTCGCCATCCGGGTGAGCGTACGCCTGCAGGTAGGCATCTGGATCAGCGAACGGGTCGGCGTTCTTGACCCACATTGCGTAGGGCACGGGGTCGGATGCGTGGGCATCGTCGAATTGGGCTTCTGCGACGGCCAGTACCCGGATCGTGAAGTTCGGATTGAGGCCCTCGATGGAGTCCTTCAGCACCAGGGCAGCAGTCTCGAAGAGGTTGGCCTCCTCGGTAATGACCGAAACCGTGAAGCCTTCGTCCCACACTCCCGCAGCGCGGAAGAGTTCCTCGGCCTTGGCCAGATCCTGCTTGTCGTACAACGGTGCCGTCGGGTCATATCCGAACACGCCGATTGGAATGTAGTGGGGGTTGAAGTCCCCGAATCCGCCAAGAGCTCCCTCTAGGAAGGCGTTGTAGTCGTAGGCATAGTTGAACGCTTGACGAATCCTCGGATCGTTGAAGAAGTCACCGGAGATCGTGTCCTCGTCCGGAAGCTCATCCTCCGGCATGTTGAGATTGAAACCGATGTGAATCGGCTCGAGCAGAAGGCCTCCGCTGTAGATGACAACACCGTCGGCGCCCTCCAGGTCGCCGATGAACGAGGGGTCGGTCTCGATCATGTCGAAGTTGCCGGCGCGCAAGCCGAGAACCCGCACATCCGGATCAGATCCGATCTCAACCCGCAAGTCGAGGTTGGCCGGTGTGCCCCAATAATCCTCGAAGATCTCGAACTGGAGGTTTTCGTTCCGGTTCCATACGACGAACTTGTAGGGTCCGGTTCCGACCATGTTCGTGGACATGAACTCGTTCGGTTCGCCCGCCACGATCCCGCCGTTGGCCTCGACCGCGTCCTCGCTGACGACCGAGGCGACCATTGATGTCACGACGGCACGCAGGAATGAAGCACTCCGTTCTTGGAGAACCACCTCGAAGGTGAACTCGTCAACGACTCTCGTCTCAACGACGGTGTCGTTGAGCAAGTCGGCGGCCGACTCGGGAAGGTCCATCGTCATGACCCGATCCCACGAGTACTTGACATCTTGGGCCGTGAGCGGGCTGCCGTCGTGAAAGACAACGTCCTGTCGGATTGGGAAGGTGAACGTCAGACCGTCTGCCGAGATGAGGCCGTTGTCCAGCGTCGGTACTTCCGTAGATATCGACGGGACGAGGTCCGGTCCGACCGGAGCAATCTCGAGGAGTCGCTCGTAAACCTGGAGGATCATCGTCTCCCCGCCTTCGCCCGGTTCGACCTGAGCCGGATCGAGCGTAGTTGGCTCATCATCGGCAGCATGAACGAATACACCGGGGTTCTGGACATCGGAGGGGTCTCCTCCTCCAGCGGCAGTTGTATCCGTTGCGCCGGGTGTTGTCGTGTCCGAGCTGTCGTCGCTCGATGAACAGGCGGCTACGACCAACGCAAAGACGATGAGTAGCGCGAACCATCCTCGAGCTTTGCGGGAGCCACGGTTGCGAGTGGGCATTCTTCCTCCTCAGCGGGCGTAGATCGTTTGGCTACGCCTGACGGTGTGCAATCGATTGCACGAAATGACCATAATGGGGGAAATTGCGGCGTCAAGTGATATTGGGGTTCGTATCGACGATCGAGGAACGGGTGTTTGTGACGATCTCGAGATCCGAAGCGGATATGGAGGAACGATGAGTGACAAGGTTCGGCTTGCATCCGTTGGTCTTGGTCGTTGGGCCAGGGTGCTGGCGCGCGGTGCCCAACGAGGCGATTTAGTCGAGCTGTATTCGTGCTTCTCGCGATCCAAGGACAGCCGTACCGCCTTTCAGGAAGAATACGGTGTACCCAAGTCGGCCGCCTCCTACGAGGAGCTGTTGAGCGACCCCGACGTCGAGGGCGTTGTCATCACGACTCCCAATGACACTCACAAGGACCTGATCATCAGGGCACTCGAAGCGGGCAAAGCCGTATATACCGACAAACCGATCGCCCAGACGCTCGAAGATGCCCTGGCCATCAAGAAGGTCGTTGATCAAACCGGTGGCGTCTTCGCGGTCGGGCACAGTGCTCGACGCCTGGCCGGTAGTCGGGTTATGAAACGGTGGATCGAAGACGGCACGGTCGGTGGCGTTTCGATGGTCGAGGCGAACTTCTCCAACGAACGCGGGCTCGAACTCACGCCGGAGACCTGGCGTTGGTACCTGTCGAAGACACCTGGGGGCCCGCTGATCCAACTGGGAGTTCATCACGCCGACAACCTCCAGTACTTGCTCGGCCCGGTTGCGGCTGTGTCTGCCCACACGCGGAAGTTGTACACCAGTGCCGAGGTGCCGGACACCACGATGGCGATCCTGGAGTTCGAGTCTGGAGCTCTCGGCTATCTAGGTTGCGGTTGGGCCTCTCCCGGGATCTATCAGATCCGGTTGCAGGGGAGCCGGCAGAACCTGATGTATGACCTCGACTTCTCGCATTGGGATGATGCTCACGAGGCGGATGCCTGGTCGAGTCTGGTTTCGCAGGCATACGGGCAGCAGGAACGCACTCCGGTCGACCTTCCCGCAACCGACATGTTCCGCGAGCAACTCGAGGAGTTCGCACGCGCAGCCCGGGGACAGGCAATCGTCGAGGTACAGGTGGACGACGCCATTCGAGCACTCGCCATCGTCCACACTGCCATCGAGTCGAGTCGACTCAACGGCAAAGCCGTCGAGGTGCGACCCTTCCTCGACTCAGTTGGGGTTTCGTCGGGATGATTGGGCCGGGGCGGGTGCTCGGATCTGTCCTCGCCGGTAAGCTCGCAAAGCCCGACCGGGAGTCTCATGGCGTCCCGGTAGTCGATAGGCAAGAAGGAGAATCTGGTGGATTCTGAACGCGTGGTTGTAACCGAGACGATCGCCGGCGCCGAATGCGATCTGATGTACATCGAGGTCTGGGACGGCCTCTATGCGCCGATCGGCATGCGAAGGCCCGACGGCGATGGACCATTTCCCGTCGTTCTACTGGCATCCGGCAACGGTGGAGAGGGGATGCCTTGGATCCGCGACGCAATAGCCAACCGGGGCTACATCATGGATCGGCTGGTTGAGGCCGGTTACGCCTGCGCGTGGCTGCGGTATCGGACTGAAGTCGAGCTCGGCTACCACAACGGTGGACCACTGATTCGCGACATGCGGCAGGGTCGGGAGCTGTTCAATCGCTCACCGCTCGAATATGAGGACGAGATCGCCATCATCGAATACGTCAAGACTCTTCCCTATGTCGACCCGGACCGGGTGGGGCTGATCGGCATGAGCCATGGGGGCGAGATGGTGATGAAGCTCGCTTCCGAGTACCACGGAGCGGCGGTGGCCGTCGCCAGCGAGCCCGCGTCGCATGAGTATCTGGCCCTGACTCCCGACGACACGGCGTTCGTCAATGAGGACACGCAGCTGCGGAACATTGAGTCGATGATGATGACGGAGGTCGAGAAGGTACGTCGCAGGATCGATTATCCACTTGCTATGGAGCGGATCTCAGGTATCCAAACCCCCATTCTTGTGATGGGGCGTGAGACGGACGAACTGCAAGGGATATTCCGTCTCAACTACGACCTGCTTGTCGAGGCCGGCAAAGAGGTCGATTGGGTTTCGTACGACCACGACCTCCATGGCTACGTCTATCCAAAGCGCGGCGCCGGCGGCGATTACGAAGTCAACGACGTCCAGCACGAAGCCATTACCCATGTGCTGGGCTACCTGGATCGGTACCTGAAGTAGCGGGAATCCGTCCGATGGAACGTGAGGAAGCGGGTCCTAGGGTGCGGTACTCGTTCAAAGTCTGGTCGCAGGATGCAGATTGGGCGCAGCTCCGTGACGTCTGGGTCGAAGCGGATCAGGGCGGATTCTGGGACGCAGTGTGGCTCAACGATCATCTGCATCCGCCCAAATCTGACCCGGCTTCACCGATCATGGACTCGTGGACCCTTTTCGGCGGATTGGCGGCGGTCACACAGCGAATTCGCTTCGGAGCGATGTTGAGCGCCAATACGTTCCGCCATCCAGCAGTTCTCGCCAAGCAAGCGGTGACCCTGGACCGCATGTCCGGCGGCAGGGTCGAGATCGGCGTGGGCGCCGGTTGGCACGAAGGGGAGCATCGGGCGTTTGGAATTGACCTCCCTCCAATATCGGAGCGCTTCGAACTGCTCGACGAAACGTTCGCGATTCTGCATGGCCTGATGACCGAGGAGGTGTTCAGTTTCGAGGGAACCTATCGAACGATCACCGGGGCGGTCTTCGAGCCCAAACCGATCCAAACCCCGCGCCCGCCCTTTGTGATAGGGGGGACAGGCCCCCGCCGGACCATCCCGCTGGCGGCCAAATGGGCCGACCAATGGAATTTCCCCGACTACACCAACGATCTGGACCTCTTCCGGAACCGGAAAGCCTTGCTCGTCGAATCGTGCGCGGAGATCGGGCGCGACCCGGGCGAGATCGAAGTGTCGGTGCAGTTCAGATTCTCCGGCGACCTTTCTGAAACGGTTGAGCGCGTGGCGGCCTACCGGGCGGCAGGTGCCGACCACATCCTGATCAGTTTCAGTCCTCCGCCGGATTCCTCATTGCCGCCGTCTGTTGCAGAAGTGTTGGCTGATTAACGGAAGACGGGTGACTGACCGGCGGTCAGCGCGACGCCGGAGACGACCAGCACCACACCGGCCATCAAAGCGGTTGCGCCAATAGACGCACCGATGACGGTGCTATCGGCGGCGATGTCAAGAAGGCTGCCCGCCCCCGAGCTTGTCGGCCAGCCACCGGAAGGTGGCCGGCGCCCAATCGTCGAAGTACTTGAAGGCGCAGTGGCCGGCGTCAGCGTAGATGCGAGCCTCCTTGCCCGTCACGGGGCCGTTCTCGAACATGAAGTAGATGTTGCCGATCGGCGCCAGGTGATCATGCTTGCCGTTGATCATGAGCACGGGCATAGTTATGTTCTCGAGGATGCCTTGCTCCGACAGGGCCCATGTGGCGAACTTCTCCCGTTCTTCTTCGCGCGAGGTGGAGGGGAAGAATCCGGGACCCCCGGGCTCACCGAATTGCCATGAAGCACGCTGATTGGCGTGGTCGACGAACACATCAAGTTCCTCGTCGCTCATGCGATACCCGAAAGGGTGACCAGCGTTGGCCGCCACGGCTTTGACCTTGGTTGGTGCAACTCCGGCCAACTGCATCACCGAATATCCGCCGCGTGAGATACCGAAGGCCCCGATGCGATCTGCGTCCACTTCGGGCCGATCCGCCAGCCAGTCCAGCGCTGCTTCCCAGGCAGACACCGACTCGGGGGCCCACGGGAAGGGGTTCTCGCCGGTTCCCGGCGCATCCATAACCAGTGAGGCCATGCCCTGGTCGAGAGCCATGTCGCCGGCCCAGCCGCGGTCCTCCTTGAATACGTCTGCTCCACACATGATTAGCACGGCCGGCACCGGCTGGTTGCCGGAGGCTTCGGCGGGAGCCCGAAAGTGCGATCGGATTGTCGCGCCCTGATGGGGCACCTCCACTACCTCGAGTGGCGGGTCGAGATGGGCACAGGCCTTGCGATATGCGCGGGCACAGTCATCGCTGATTGTTCGTTTGACGTCTGTTATCTCTGCGGGAAACCTCCCGATCGCGTAGTAGGTCTTGGCCTGGAGGAACTCCTTGCGCGCTCGTTGGTAGTCACCGAGGAGTTCCTGCCGGTCGCCCTCTTGTTCGTGTCTGAGGCCGGCCTCCCGCCACACCGGTACCCAGAGATCCTGGGTGGTGCCTTTGAGCGTTGCCACCGTGGTCTGCAACTCGTCGAGGTCGTCGATCATCGATAGCCAGCGCCGGTAGAAGCCGCCGTGCTGGACGACGAATGGGTCTTCCGACGGGGCGAAGCCGAGCTCGTTTGTCATGCGGGCGTTCCTCCGGGCTTGGTGAATCTGCCATCGAGAGGCTAGTCCGGCAATCGATTGCAACGACGTGAAGTTGGTTTGGCTTGCCGGAACCAGGTCTTTTCGCGGCGGTTCGTGCTCGATCGCGGCTGCACCGAGACTTCGAAACGCCGATCCGCCTGCTGGGATCGGCGCCGGCCTCCCGGGTCTACTTCACATCCGGATTCGGGAGCATGTAGTCCTCACGAATCACTCTGATCAACTCGTGGTACGAAGCGATGAAGCCGCGCAGTGTTCTGACCGTGGCTCCATAAGTGTCGAATTCGATCTCGGTCATGCCATCCGGCTCGTATGCCCTGCGGAAGTCCGGGATCCGATCGCTCAGTTCGGCAACGATCTTCGGATCCACGGGTATCTGCATCCGCTCACGAACTTCGACCTGCGAAGCGTTGAACAGCTTTTGCCATCCCGAAGGAATCGTCAGAATTGCATCGGCTCCTATGAACTCGGACCAGTGCAGGTGGTGCCGGTAGGCGGCGGCCAGCAACCGGGCCCCAAACCCGCGCTGCTGGAAGATGCCGTAGGCCTTTTTGAAGACCGCCACCCCTGCCCAGGGAAGATACGAAGGGTTCACGATGATGCCGTCCCGCTTGGTCACGACCTGCATCCAGTCGTCGGTTCGTCCCACCATGATCGTGCACACGGGAGTCATGTCGTTTGTGGGCAGACCCTCTGCTTGGCGACGCGCCAGGCCCCGATCCACAGCTTCACCGACCGCGATTGCCTGCGGTACCGTGAAACTGACCGTCGCATTGACGTTCACGCCCCGGTAGGTCGCTTCCTCGATCGCGACGATACCCTGGCTCGTCACCGGCAGCTTCACCTGGACATTGGGGGCAAGCGAGGCGAAGTGAACTGCCTGTTCGACCATTCGATCGACGTTCCGATAGTTGGACGGATTGGTCTGAATCGACAATCGGCCCTTCTTGCCTTCTTCCCATTCGAAAACCGGAAGGAGCAGTTCGGCGCCTTTGACGCCGATCTCCTCGAAGATCTTCCACATCACGTCTTCATCGGTCCACGAAGGATTCTCGGCAATCACGTGGTGGATTCGGTCGTTCCAAAGGTCCCGTTCCAGCCGGAGCACCTGCTCGACGATCGTCGGGTTGCTCGTCGCACCTACTGCCCCGTGCTCGATCGCGTAGGTGAGTTCGGAGATCGAACAGGAGTCGTTCCAGAAGTCGGTCTTCGTCGTAGAGACGGTCTGATGCAGCGGGCTCTTGAATTCTGTCTGGAAAGTCACGATTCCTCCCTCGCAACAGAATAGGTCCAACCGCGTATCGAAGCGACCTGTCAGGCGATGCTCCGTGGAACGCTACGACTGCCTCCGGTCGCGAGAGCTAAACGACCGTGCCTCGACAGGGCGACCGTCGGAATCCGGCGCGTTTCCTATGCTTGGGAGATGCCATGGCCGGGAAAGCGCAAACCGGGTAACGCTGGTCGCCGGACGGCGGAGACGACCGACGAGCTGATCCGGCAGATCGCCCAGGACAAGGCCATCGGCCGGTTTGCGCCCCGTCGGCCCGGGGTCGAGACCCCGAGAGCCGTGTTCATGTCGGTGGTCGACGCGGTAGCAGGCCATTTCTCCGGATCGGGTTGGCGCTACGCCAGGAGCGGGCCTCACTTGAGCCGTCGGGATGGTGACATCTCCGCCAGGGTGGAGTTCGTGTCAAACCGGCTGAACGTAGCGGGAGAACTCGTCGGCCTCTGGGTTCAAATCCACCTCGGCGACCGCACGATCGGCAAGTGGCGGAAGGAGATCGGGCAACCCCTGGCGACCGGGGACGAAGTGGCACGACGTCATCTGGGGCATCTGCTCGACCCTCCCCGGTGGCTCGAGTGGAACCTGGTGGACTCCACCATCCGACCGGATGCCACCGCCGACATCGTCGAAACGATCGAGGGTGCAGCCTTGCCGTGGATCGAATCCATGCGGCGCCTCCTCGATGGTGGCCTCCCCAATCCCACCTCCCTGATTGGCCACGTGACAGAGCTGAGCCTCATCGAATATCTAGTCAGGGCCGGGCAACTCGACGAGGCAGGTTCCGTGGTTGGGGAGGCTGTCGAGCGTTCCCATGAGCGTGCGCAGGGCTTTTTCGCCGAGCGGCTCGGCGCCTTTCGTCGCGATGGCCTTCCAGGCGAACTCCCCGCCGGTGGCTCGGCGTTGCTGGCCTATGCAGTCATTCGGTTCGACTTGCCGGTGGATTCGCCCGGCGCGCCGTAGCCCCAGAAGCATCGCCACCTCTTTCGGCCCACCCTCCGACTCTGCGGCCGGTTACTACGACGTCAAATGCACGAGGCAGATCACTGCTGGCGGCCGGTGGCTCCGAGCACCCGAAGGGCGCGGATGGTCACCCAGGGGTTTGTCTGGGTCTTCCCACCGGGCCCCCACTCGGCGAACGTGCAATTGCTACAGATCTCGGTTGCGGTGCGGGCCCGTCTCACCTCCATCGGAAATCCACCGTCCGCGGTGCGTTTGGAAAGGAGTAGGTCGAGGGCCCGATTGCAGCGCGGGTCGTCGAGGCAGCCGATGTCGGCCATGAGCTCCAGAACAAGAAGAACATCGAAGAAACGGATCGGGAATCCAATCTTGTCGGGTCGGGGCCCCCAGTTGGGTACCATCAGGGCGCCACTGCGGTGAAAGAGCAGGTGGTGTTCCAACAGAAGCTCGATACCTCTTTCGAGCGTGCCATTGGCGGTCCTGTCGCCTGTCGCCTCCACCCAAGCCGCCAGGCCCCGCAGTCCCAGCACGGTCTCTACGAAGGATGACCGGCGCGCTTGAGGGCGCACATCGCAATTCCAGCCCCCATCGGGCCATTGCATTGTCCCGAGCCGATCCGCAAGCACCTGCAACCGCTCGTCCATCAGGCCCAGCTGCAGGCTTGCCCAGAGAACGTTGCCCTCCATCGAGGCACAACGTCGCACCCGATCGGACTGTCCTTCGATGTGCCGGGTCCAGTTCGGTTTCAGAAACGCCGGCGACAGGATCCATGCGAACACGACCTCCTGTACCTGTTCGAGGCGTGGGTCTCCACCGGGATGGCCCCGTTCGGCTAGCTGCACCAGTGCCCAGTGAGCGCCCTGCCACTTGCGGTAGGCGTGGCGTGGGTCCACAAAACTGCCATCGATTACCGCACCGCAGTCTGGACTCGCGCGTACCTCGTCGGCCCTGGTCCGCATCTCGGCGGTGTCCGGCTCAGCCCCGTCCAACACGAGCCGGGTGTGATACCGCACCGCCGAATCGTTCCACCTGCGGAGACGGTCAACCACTTTCTCCATGGGCCGAGCATAGAGCACGGCTTCTAGGCGCGAGACGACGCTGCCGCGGTGAAGGACGGCCTTGCGGCGGTCTGTTACGCAGGCCAGAATACGGTCGTCGAGGGCGAGTAGCCCCCGGGATCGGCCGTCAGTCCGGCAGTGCGCTGCCCGGTTCCCCGGCTCACCCGTCCCGGTGAGAGCGAGACCTTCGACTGTCCGTCTGGTGATAGTCGAAAGGATGCTCAATTGATACTGGCCGCGGCTGAAGGCGACCGTTCGAGTTTTGTCGATCTCGATGTGCCCGCGTGGGCCTGGTCCGCCCTGCTCGTGATCATCGTCGCTCTGCTGGCGATAGATCTGTACCGGCACCGTGACGCACACGCCCCCTCTCCCAAAGAGGCGCTGTACGAGTCGCTTGTGTGGGTGGCATGCGGGCTGGCGTTCTCGGTCTTCATTGCCGTCACCTTCGGCTACGACGCCTTTGGTGAGTACATCAGTGGGTACTTGATCGAAAAGTCCCTCAGTGTCGACAATGTCTTTGTCTGGTCGATGTTGTTCTCCACCCTGGCGATCCCCTTGAGATATCAACATCGGGTTCTCTTCTGGGGCATTTTTGGAGCTCTCGCTCTGCGAGCGATCTTCATCCTGTTGGGGACCGCTCTCATCAGCCGGTTCTGGTGGCTGTTGCTCGTATTCGGGGTATTCCTCGTCTACACCGGCGTAAAGGTCATTCGCCATCGGGCCGACGAGGGCGCCAAAGAAGCCACTCGCGGCCTCGGGTTGTTGCACAAGATCATGCCCGTCACCGACCAGCTCGACGGACAGAAGTTTTTCACCAGACTCAACGGGAGGCGAGCTGCCACTCCGTTGCTGTCCGCTTTGTTCGTGGTCGAGATCACCGACGTCATTTTCGCCGTCGACTCGGTCCCCGCCATCCTGGCCGTCTCCAATGAGCCCTACCTGGTGTTCGCCTCGAACGCGTTCGCCATCCTCGGCCTGCGGGCTATGTACTTCCTGCTGGCCAACGCCAAGGACCGTTTCCACTTCCTGTCGCACGCGCTCGGCGGAATCTTGATCTTTGTCGGCATCAAGATGGCGATCTCGCACTGGTTTCACATGAACACCTATCTGTCATTGGCGATCATCGTGACCATGCTGGTTGCCGCCATCGTGTTCAGCATGAGGCGCGCCAAGCGCTTTCTCCCGGTCGAAACGGTGACCCACGAAGGCCATGAGGGATGACGGCGAGCCACAGGTGTCCAACCGGAGGCGAGACATGCCCCGGCGGAGACGCCATCATGAAGAAATGAACGATTCAAAGGCCGCCGGCTCACCCGACCAACTCATCGAAGCTGCGACTGAGCTGGCCGGGTTGCTTCGATCGTTTGGCGAAGACGTGTGGGCTCAATGGGTCGAGCGAGACGTAGAGCGGATCAGAGCCGGAGATCAATACGGAGTTGATCACCTGCTGACGGCTTTCGGCGGCATGGGTAGCCTGTCCGACCTGCTGATCCATCCGGCCAACGGACACGACGTCGAGGCTGCGGATGTGCTCTCCGCCAACAATCAGCTCACCGATCTCAGGGCAAGGACCGCGGAAACGGCGAGGGCGATTCAGCGCAAATCCGACCGCTCGTGATGTGATGCGATGAGGGAGCGGGCCTCCGCTCCCCGTTGACGGTTCCCCGATACTTCGGGGTGTCAATGTCCGCCTCGAGAAGGGAGGCCCGTTGTGTCACGTTACGTGGGTATTGACTTGCATAGGCGCCGGTCGGTGGTGGTGATCATGGATCCGGATGGCAGAAAGGTGTCGTCGCGGAGGATCGAGAACTCGCCGATGGCGTTGGCGGCGGCGGTTCGGGGAAGCCGGCCCCGAACCCGAGGTTGTCCTGGAGGCTACGTGGGGATGGTATTGGGCGGCTGATGTGATTGAGGAGGCTGGTGGCCGAGTTCATTTGGCACATCCGTTGGGGGTGAAGGGGTTCGAGAACCGTCGGGTCAAGAACGACGATCGGGATGCCACTTTGTTGGCGGACTTGTTGCGGGTGGGGAGTCTGCCTGAGTCGTGGATCGCTCCTCGGTCGCTGCGCCAGCTGCGGGAGTTGGTGCGGTATCGCCACAAGTTGTCGCAGCTTCGCACCGGGTTGAAGTCCCAGGTGCATTCGGTGTTGGGCAAAGAAGGGGTGATACCGTCGTTGACGACGCTGTGGGGTCCGCATGGGGCCCGGTTCCTCGAAGAGACACCGCTCGGTGAAGCCTACGAGCATCGGATCGACTCGCTACGGGACCTGATCGGCCGCTATGACCGGGAGATCACCGAACTGGACCGGCGGGTCCATCTCCAGTTGCGCGACGACGCTGGGTATCGGACTGTCCAGCAGCTGTCGGGGGTGGGTCGGGTCTTTGCGGGGGTGTTCGTCGCCGAGATCGGCGATATCGACCGTTTCCCCAACCCGAAACGGCTCTGTTCCTGGGTGGGTTTGACGCCAAGGCATCGGGAATCCGACGACAAGGTGTTCCGCCGGTCGATCACCAAACAGGGCTCGGCGCTGGTCAGATGGGCGGCGGTCGAGGCGGTGGCCCGCTGGCGGGGCGGAACCCCGATCCGGGACAGCTACCAACGGATCGCCGAACGTCGAGGCACCAACATCGCCCGAGTCGCCGCCGCCCGCAAACTCCTCACCCTGGTCTACTACGGGATACGGGACGGTGAGATCCGCTGCCTGAAAGAGGCGGCGTGAGGTTCGGACACGGCAACAGCTGCGAGCTCGATATCAGGCATGACCCCACCCCTGGTGCGGGTCGACGCATGTGAATGAGCCCAGCGGTTGCTGTGGCCGTACCGCTCCATGCCCACCACATTGTGCGTGGCGGATGAATGCCCAGGCACCGAACCGCCTCGCCCCCCATCGGGGTAGGAGCCGGCGACAACCGTGTCCCCACCAACCAAGGAGCACCACCCATTCTCCTGACCTGAACAACCGATCCGATCAAGCGATCCGCTGTTGCAAGTTTCGACGCGCCCACCCACCATGAAGAACGCGAAACAACACCCCTTGACACGGCCCACTCCCTCATGAATGCCTGATTGACGATGTGGGTGGTGCTGCGATACCGGACAGGTGAGCGAAGCGGGCGCTATCGCCCATATTTGCTGCTCTGCTCGGGCGATACGCTCACGTACAATCCCCCTCCATGAAAGGCATCGAACTTCCACCGCCGACTGAGGACTTCACGGCAGACCCCGTTGAACTGTTCTTCGACCTGGCCTATGTGTTCGCTTTCTCGCAGTTGGTGGCCCTGCTCATCGAGGAGCCGACGTGGGCGGGCGTGGGGAAGGCTGCCCTGCTGTTTGGTCTGTTGTGGCTGCCGTGGCAGCAGCTGACATGGGCGGCCAATGCGATATCGGGCAACGGGCGGCCGGTGCGCGCCCTGTTCCTCATCGCCACCGTGGTCAGCATCCCCATGGCGGCCTCCACTTCCACTGCGTTCGCCGGGGGCGGACCCACATTCGCCATCGCTCTCACCGGGATCATGCTCATCGGATTCCGTATGCAGACGTTGGGCATCACCGGGAACTTCAGCTACCGCACTGCTGTCTACACCTGGATCGCTCCAAATGTCGTCGCCATCGCGGTGCTTGTCGTCGGATCGTTCTTTGATGGTACGGTCAGGCTGGCCCTCTGGCTGGGCACGGTGGCCATTGTGCTGTGGGCGATGTTCAGAGCCTCTGACGGCGAGTGGATGGTGCGTTCGGGCCACTTTGCTGAGCGCCACGGGCTGATCATCATCATCGCTCTGGGCGAGGTGATAGTTGCGATCGGGATTCCCGTGGTCGCCGCTCTGGAGAAGGGCGGCAGCTTGCCCCTGGCCACCATCTCGGCGCTGCTGGCCTCGGGCGCATTCGCCGGTCTGCTGTGGTGGGCGTATTTCGATCGGCCGAGCCCTGGTCTCGAGTTCGCTGCCTCCAGGCTCGACGGCCAAGCAGTCGGCCAGTACGTCCGCGACGTATATACCTGGGCTCATGCTCCCATCGTCGCCGGCATCATCCTGGCGGCGGCTGCGCTCGAGGAGATTGCGCTGCACCCCCGCGACGCCATCCCGCTGGAGTTCCGAGCCATGATGGCCGGCGGCCTCTCCTTGTTCCTGGTCGGGGTATTCCTCGCGGTATGGCGCGCCTTTCGAGCTCAGGCGCGTGAACGGCTGGTTGGCGCCATCGTCATAACCGCCATCGTCTTCCTCGGGGCCTCACTCGAGGGCCTCAATATGTTGACGCTCGTTGTCATCGTGTTGTTCGTGGTGCTACTGATTGAGCACCGTCGCGTTGAGCGGCTTCGAATGCACTCCGAGCTCGAGGGCTGAGGTCCTGTCGTCTCAGTAGAAGCGAGGCCTCAACCGGTGGCAGGTTTGTGAAACGACACTTTCCCAGGCTAGGAAGAGACCCGGAATACATGCTCTGGTGGATGATCCTGGGTTCGACAATGTGCAGTGGCCTCACAGGACTCGAACCCGAGCGCGCCGACGGTCCCCGGCGAGGGATCCAGCGCACAGATCGCCCACCACCCGCGCGTTATCGCACACCCAACGGTGCGTGTTCGAGCCCCGATCGGGTGCGGTCTCAGAAGTTGGCGTTGTCGCTCAGACCGGTGATCTGGCTGAATCTTGGTTGGCGGACCCGAGGTCACATGGATGGTTGGCCGCTTCCGCACAGGCCGTTCCTACCTGGCAGGTTTTCCGGAGAGCGGTGCGACCAGTGGCTCCGAAGGACCGGCACTTATGGGCGGGCGGGGAAGGGGTATGGGCTGATCCTGCTGCGGCGCTGATCGTGGGCACGGCCGCCGCCCGTGAGGCGGTGGAGAACTGGCACGAGGCCAACGACCTCGATGGACCGAGCTGACGCTCCCCGCGGAGGGGCGTGGCACCGTGTGTCGATCGACCGGTGGCGGTGAGGGCTCAGGTCTGTGAGCGCCGTTCGTCGGCGGCGCTGTGAGGTCGGCAGGCAAACCGAGGAGCAAGCCGATTTCGATGCCCTGCTCATGAGGGTGGAGGAAGTTCTCGGTTGATCGGACCCGGTAGTGGTTGCGACGGCCGATCCTCTCAAGGCTCAGATAGCCGGCGGCTTCGCGATTGGCCACGATCCGCTGCGTAGACCGTTCCGTGATGTCCGCCACGGCGTCGATGTCGCGGACTCGCAGGTCAGGTTGCTGTGCGATCACGATGAGGACGCGTACATGGCTGGTGAGGAAGGTCCAAGGTCGGTGGTCCTCACCCATGCTGTCCACCGTCCCACATCGTACGGTGATGTTGATGCAGCCCGCTGAGCAGCGTCATTGGGAGGTCGAGCAGGCTCTCGCTCGGCTCGACTTGGGAAGCTAGGACGATCCCGGACAAAGTTGCTCGAAATGGCGTGGCGCGTGGCAGACCAGTTGCTGAGAAACCCCTCTACCGCGCTGGGGAAGTCACCGCTTCGTCGACGCTCACCCTGACCCGCTGGTCTTTGCGCAGTCCGCGGATCGGGCCGGTACGCGAACGCAGCAACTGCCCGTCGTTGAACTGGAGGGTGACGAGCTGATCATGTCCGTACGCCAGCGTCTGAGCTGCTTCGAGGCAACCGGCCCGATCCGAGCCCGGATCGCCTTGAAATCGATCCCTGCCACGGAATTCGAACCGGACACCAACTGCCCGGAGCCGGGGGGAGGATCGGCTCCGGGCAGTTGGTTCGAGCGCAAGCTCGCTAGTTCGACCTAGCCATTGCTCTCTCTAATCCGGATGCGAACCTCTCCATCTTCGATCTCTGCATCGAACTGGATACGACGACCGCCGTTGCGGAAGTCGGCCTCCACCTGGAGGCCTGAGGCGACCTCGACCTCATGTGACCAGCCGGCCGCAGGATTGGTGGCAACGATCGAAAGGTTCGAGCCCTTCCTGGCGATTGTCACGGTCCCTCCGCCGCCAGCGTCGTAGGTCACCGTTACCGCGTCACCACCGGCCGAAGGCAGGGTCGTCGACGTGCTGCTCGATCCATCCGGCATCGAAGTCGACGTCGTGCTCGAATCATCCGGCGTCGAAGTCGACGTCGTGCTCGAATCATCCGGCAACGAGGTCGGCGTGGTGCCTGAGTCATCCGGCATCGTCACCGTGGTACTGGTCGAGTCGTCGTCCCCAGCATTGTCATCGGCTCGCTCACGAACCTCGACCCGAACCTCACCGTCTTCAAATTCGGCTTTGAACTGGAGACGGCGGGTGCCGTTGCGGAAGTCGGCTTCCACCTCGAGGCCGGTGGCTGCTTCTACCTCCGCCGTCCAGCTTTCAGCCGCCTCCGCAGCGACGATTGACAAGGCCGTACCGTCGGACGCCAGGGTCACGGTGCCGGCATCGCCGACCTCGTAGATGACGGTTTCAGAGTCACCAGGGACAGGCAAGGTGGCCGCGGTGGGTGCGCTGGTGGCGGTGGTCGATGTCGAGTCGTCGGATGATGGTCCAACTGCCGCCGACACGATCCCTACCGCCAGGAGGGCCGTGATGAGTGTGGCGACTACTGCTGTGATGCGCTTGAGCATTCTTCCTGTCTCCTCTGTTGAATCGATACTGGAGCCAGAATGCCGGCGCCGACCTTTGAGAGTCCTCCAGCGTCTGTTAACGAAATCTCTGCATCGAAACCGCGCAGAAAGGCCGGATCGGCGACCGGTGGCCGATCCCTCCCCAGCGAATGGGCCGCTTGATGGTCCCGGCGACATTTGTATCCAAATTGCCGGATCGTTCGTCTTTGGGGGGTAAGAAGCTACTCAAGGAGCAGCAATGTCCATCAACGAAGCAAGCTGGGATCGGATCGCTCGGGTCGTCCTCGGTGTTGTTCTCATCTACCTAGGTTTCTCCGGCACCGTGGATGGTGGCCTTGGCACCTTTCTCGGAGTCTTCGGTTTCGTCCCGCTCATCACCGGACTGGTCGGCTGGTGCCCGCTGTATGCGATCTTCAGGTTCCGCACCAATCGGGAAACCGCACGAGTCTGAACACCATCAGCGATGTTCGCCGACTACGACAACCCGACCCTGATCGAGGTGAAGACTCCCCACTGTGTCGAGTGTCGGGCAATGCAGTCCGACCTCGACGCGGTGGCCGCCCAACACGAGGGCGTGGTCGATCTGCTCGTGATCGACGCTACCGAGGAACCCGACCAGGTGGCCTCGTGGAAGGTCATTGGGACCCCTACGCTGATCGCCGTGAAGGACGGCACCGAGCTCGCTCGCTATACAGGACGTCGGTCACGCTCAGAACTCGTTGAGCTGTTCAAGGCGGTGGCCCAGGGCGATACCAGCTCGGTGGCGACCGTTAGCCGTTCCGATCTGCAGGTGTCGGGCATCGCCGGGGTCCTGCTCACCGGAGTGGGACTGCTGACCGGCCCTTCGTGGATCCTCGTGGCGATCGGGGTCGGCCTTGGCGGATACGCCCTTATCCGGTCGGCAGGACGCTGATGTTCGAGACTGCTGAGCTAGGCGAGCATCTCGACGACTTGTACCGCTTTGCCTTGGCCATTACTCGCAATCCGGATCTCGCCGGTGACCTCGTACACGACACGGTGGTGAGAGCCATCGAGCGGCGTGATCAATTCAGAGGCGACGCACCGCTGGGCGGCTGGCTTCGGCGGATTCTGCACAATCTGGCCATCGACCGCGTGCGGAGATCCGCCCGCGAAGTCGCCGTCGAGGAGGTCGAAGAGAAGTGGCACGACAACGACTACACGGTTGATCCCGAGGCCGTCGCCGAGCGGGTGCAGACACGTGAGGAACTGGAGGACGCGTTAGTCCGTCTCCCGTTCGCCTACCGAACGGCCGTTGTACTTCATGATGCTGAAGAGTGGAAAGTGCGAGAGATCGCCGAGGTGCAGGGAGTCTCACTACCCGCCGCCAAACAGCGGTTGCGACGGGGGCGGATGATGTTGGTGGATGCCCTGGCAGAAGGTCACGAACGTCGGATGATGCTCAAGGAGGTACCGATGCGGTGCTGGGACGCTCGGAAACACGTGTCCGACTATCTAGATGGGGTGCTCGGGCCGGATACAGCTCTCATGGTCGAGAGTCACCTCGAAGTCTGCCCTACCTGTCCTCCGCTCTACGCGGCGCTCGTCGATGCTCACACCGGACTGGCGGGGCACCGCGATCCGGACTCGGTCATCCCGCCGGATGTCCGGGCGAGAGTCCTGGCCCTGCGGTGAGCTACTCGCTGTTTGGCCGATCGGGAACGCCGAGCGACCAGGGTGCCGGATGGAGCCGAGCTTTGCAGGTGCGAGCCGTCTCCGGCTTTACGATTTTCTTACTACCGCCGGAGGACTCACTAACCAGGTTTGCATCAGGCTGCTTCACACCTGCCCGAGCGCGGGGTTGAACCACGCACCCCCGACGAACGAACACGAACCAACGAGGTCACCCCACGATGAGTGCATCGGTTTCCGGCTCTCCGAGAGCGACAAGCAAGCCTCGCCATTCTGCGCGCAGGATGCTCCGAGGTTTGGTGGCCAGCCTCGTGGTGCTCGCCCTGTTTCCGCCCATCGCCTCTGCGGCAGAGTCGACCGTATCAATCACCGACACGTTGACCCCCCGTGACCTGACCATCGACGTCGGAGATACGGTGACCTGGAGCAACAACGACGAGACCCGACACCGCATGCGGACGACCTCTGGACCGGTCGACTTCGATTCTGGCAATCTCGACCCTGGTCAGGGCTTCGCAGTCACGTTCGACGTCGAAGGCACCTATCTGTATATGGACGACCGTGATCGAGACGACTCGAGCTACTACGGCACGATCATCGTGACCACGGCTTCAGGTGACCCAGGAGTGCCGCCACCCCCGCCTCCGCCGACCGGCGACGTGATGATTCTCGATGACACGTTTCGGCCGGGATCCATAACCGTGAGCGTCGGCGGAACGGTGACCTGGGTCAATCAGGATCGCCAGCACACGGTCACCGCTCGGGATGGGTCTTGGGACAGTGGAATCTTCGATGCGGGCCAGAGTTTCTCGCGTACCTTCACGAATCCTGCCACCGTCGAGTATTTCTGCATCATCCATCCGGACATGGTGGGGACTGTTGTGGTGGGGGGCAGCGGCGGAGAGCCTCCGCCACCGCCTCCACCTCCTCCTCCGCCCCCTCCTCCTCCGCCCCCTCTACCGCCCGGGACGGGTGACGTCTCGATCATCGACAACGACTACTTGCCGGGCACGATGACCGTCGCGGTCGGCTCGACCGTGAGTTGGGCCAACACGGGAGCGCTACCGCACACGGCAACCGCCGCCGGCCAGTTCGACTCAGGGATACTGATGAGCGGCGACACCTGGAGCCATACCTTCACCAGCCCGGGAACCTTCAACTACCTCTGCACCCTCCACTCGGAGATGACCGGCACCATCCTCGTCACCGACAGCAGCGGCGAGGCACCACCTCCGGCAGACCCAACTACACCACCACCACCACCACCATCGGATCCGCCGGCGGCACCGCGCGGCGCGATCAACGTTGTCGACAACGACTATCAACCACGCAGTCGCACGATATCCGTCGGGTCTACCGTCAGTTGGGTGAATTTAGGCGAACTGCCGCACACCGTCACCGCCCTCGGCCAGTTCGACTCGGGCTTTATGATGAGCGGCGACACCTGGAGCCATACCTTCATCAGCCCGGGAACCTTCAACTACCTCTGCACCCTCCACCCGGAGATGACCGGCACCATCCTCGTCACCGACAGCAGCGGCGAAGCACCACTCACGAGCGGAGACGACACCGGCGGGGGGGACCAGGATCGATTGCTCGTCGACCAAAGGGGAGGATCCGCCGCCGGCCCCGCGGGGGCGGTGGTAGTCGACATGGTCGACAACGCCTACGACCCGTTGGACATCGAGGTGCAGGCGGGAAGCAGCGTCACGTGGAGCAACATCGGTGAACTTCCGCACACTGTCACGGCCCGAGACGAGAGCTTCGATTCAGGATTCCTGATGACCGGCGAGAGTTGGACCATGCAGTTCGATCAGGTGGGTGTGATCGAGTACTTCTGCATCATCCATCCCGAGATGGTCGGTCGTGTGACTGTGGTTGCGGCTACACAACCTGTCGATGGGGGTGGAACCACGGGGTCGGAGAACCTCACCACGGGTGCGAGCGGATCGGGGGCCACCCCTTCTCGCGGTTCCTCGACGACACCGTCCACCAGCAATGTCGCCCTGATGGCCGGCAACATCGCCACCCTGCTCCTGCTGATGTTGGCAGCCGGGTTCGTCATTCTCATCGCTCGCGATTCCAAAATCCCCGCGACCGCTGACTCAGACGGAACATGAGGTTGCGGGCTGCGCGCGGACTTCTCCTTCTAGCCCTGGGCCTTCTGGCAGGATGCTCGGCGGTCGGCGGGACGGAGACACCTGATCCGGCGGACTCGCCCGCCGGGACCGACCCGCACTCGAGTCAGCACGAAACCGGCGTAGTGGTGGTCGTCGACGGCGGTCTCGTCGATGTCGGCAGCTTCTCGATCCTGCTAGCCGACGGCTCGACTCTCGAACTGACCCCCCAACCGGGCCTCCTCTTCGAGGGTGGCCCCCTCTCGCACATCCGGGATCACCTGGTCAGCGGAGCACCAGTGCGAGTCGAGTTCCACCAAGAAGGCGACCTGCTGATCGCCACAGAAGTGGTGGATTCCGAATGAGACGCATCGCAATCGTCGCAACACTGGTGGTGGTGGCGTCGGCATGTGGCGGCCTCAATGAGCAGCCGAGCCCTGACACCGGCGGCTTCCCGGATGGAGCCATCTCCATCATCGCGAGTACGGACGTCGCCGTCGGGCCGTCCCGTTTGAACGTCGCGGTGGCGGAAAGCGACGGTGGTCGCCTTGGCTCGCCGCAGGACATCATCGCCATCGAGGTTGCCCCGGCCGATCAGCCCGAGTTGCGACAGCGCACCACCGGCGTCTTCACCTGGATCATCGAGGACGCCTTTGGTCTGTATCGAGCCGATTTCGACTTCAGTCGACCTGGCCCCTGGAACGTGACGGTTGTGCCCGAAGCCGGCCGCCCCCTCGCACCGAGCACCGTGGTCGTGTATGAAGAGACCATCGCTCCCAACGTTGGCGATTTGGCCCCGCTGGTGTCAACACCGACCGGGGAGGACCAAAGCCTCGACGCCATCACCACCGATCCAGAACCCGATCCACGTTTCTACCGGATGTCTCTAGACGAAGCTGTTCGGTCGGGGACGCCCACCGTAGTGGTGTTCAGCACCCCTGCCTTCTGCCGCACGGCAACGTGCGGTCCGGTGCTCGAACAGACCAAGGAGGTCGCCGCTGGCTACCCCAACGTCAACTTCGTGCACGTGGAGATCTACACGGGGTTCACGGATCCCGACTTCGTTCCCGATGGTGCGCACCTGGCTCCGGCTGTTACCTCATCGGGATGGAATCTTCCGTCGGAGCCATGGGTCTTCGTCGTCGACGGCAGAGGGGTCGTCACCCATCGATTTGAAGGTGTGATGGATTCAACCGAACTGCGGGCGGCTCTGGGCTGATTGTCGAAGAGCCGAAAGCGATCAGGTGAGCGGACCAGGGGGCGGCCACCGCCGGCCACCGGCAGCACCACTCGAACCACCGTCCCCGATGGCCGACCTGCCTCCCAATAGGCTTCCCCGCCGGCTGCCTGGGCGGTTCGCCGCCGGACTCGTCCTCGAAGGCGTCGATATCAAGACGGCACAGACTCGCCTCGGTCACACCGACCCCCGGCTCACCTTGGGCATCTACGCCCAGGCCACCACCGAAGCCGACCGGCAAGCCGCCGACCGTCTCGGCGACCGATTTCTTCCCCGCCGGGACCAGGATCGCGGACGAGGCCTCCTTGTCGAACTGACGGAGATTGGTTACACGTAGGGTTCTCCAACTAGACGAGGAGAACCGATGACTGAGAGGGAACAACAGCGACTGGTGAATCATCGTTTGGCGATCATCCAACATGCTGAGGAAGTGACCGGCAACGTGGCCCAGACCTGCCGGTATTACGGGATTACCCGCCAAACCTTCTACCGGTGGCTGCGCAGGTACGAGGAGAAAGGGCTCGAGGGCTCCGTAACAAGTCCCATCGTCCCCACCACAGTCCTAATGCCACCTCCGCTGAGGTGGTGGGCAAGATCATCTACCTGAGACAGAACTACCACTTCGGACCAGGGAAGATCTCCATGTATCTGAAGCGCCACCACGACATCGAAGTCTCCAAGTCGGGGGTGTGGCGGATCTTGCAGCGTCTTGAGCTGAACCGGCTGCCGGCCTCCCAGAAGCACAAGACCTATCAGAAACGCTGGAAGCGCTATGAGAAACCCAAGCCGGGGCACGCCGTCCAGGTCGACGTCAAGTTCATCACCCCGGTGGGAGGAGCCGGGAAACGCTTCTATCAGTTCACCGCTATCGACGACTGCACCCGACTGCGAGTGCTCAGGGTCTACCCCCGCTGCAACCAGAAAACGGCCATCCAGTTCCTCGACTACCTGCTGGCCAAACTGCCCTTCCGGGTGGACGTGATCCAAACCGACAACGGTGGAGAGTTCGGCACCCAATTCCACTACCACGTCTTGGACCGAGGCATCAGACACGTCTACATCAAACCAGCCACACCCCGTCTCAACGGCAAGGTCGAGAGGTCGCATCGGATCGACGAAGAAGAGTTCTACCGGATGCTCGACGGAATGGTCATCGACGACACCGCCCTCTTCAACGACAAGCTGCAAGAGTGGGAGGACTTCTACAACTTCAACCGACCCCACGGCGGCCTCGACGGCCAAACCCCATACGAACGACTACGACAGAAGACGCAGGAGCCCACCGATGTAACCCGTCACCGTCAGTTGCACACAACGAGGCCTCCTCTGACGCGCGATGGAAACGACATCCAAAACCAGAGGCCGCCCTTGCGGGCGGCCTTCACCTGGTGTTTCTCTAGTCGGGACGGTGGGACTTGAACCCACGACCTCAGCGTCCCGAACGCTGCGCGCTGCCATGCTGCGCCACGTCCCGATCTGTGTGGGGCAGCATGATACTCGGTTCAGGGATGCTCGAACCCGGTCTCCACGCGAATCCGGTCGATTCGGAGTTTGTCCATGCGGTCAACGACGAATTGTGTTCCGTCGTGTTCGACAATCGACCCCTCCTCCGGGATGTCTCCCGACAAGAAGAGGAACAGGCCGCTGACTGTGGCGTAGGGGCCTTCGGGCAGTTCCTCCGCAATGGCTGCGGCAAGATCTTCCACAGGCATGCGACCGTCAACCATCCACGTTCTGTGACCGATCGGAACAGCCTCCGGGATACCCGGGTCGTACTCGTCCTGGAGTTCTCCGACGAGTTCAGCCACCAGATCCTTGATGGTCACGATGCCGTCGACTCCACCATGCTCGTCGAGCACGACGGCGAAACCCAGCCGATGGTGACGCATCTGCTGGAACACATCGAGCACCGGGGTGCTCTCCGGCACGTAGTGCGGCTCCCGGAGCAGGCGGATGAGGCGCGGCGGTGGAAGATTGTCTGCGGATCGCAGGAGATCCTTGGCGTAGAAGATGCCCAGGATGTGATCCAGGTTCCCGTCCTCTGCAACGACGGGATACCGGGAATGCCCCGTCCGGATGACAGCCGAGCGGATGCTCTCCTTGGTGAGGGGCGCAATCAACGGAACGATGTCGACCCGACGGGTCATGGCGTCGCGCACCGGCCGGTCCGAGAGACGGAAGACGGAATCGATGATGGCTCGTTCGGCCGATTCGATTTCCCCGGCCGCTTCTCCGAGCTTGGCCATTGCCTTGATGTCCCCTTCCGTGATCGGGCTCACCCATAGGTCCGTCGCCCCGAACAGACGGAGAATGGCTCTGCCAATACCCACGAACACGCGGGTAATGGGGCTGATCGCTCGGGTGAGAAACCAGATGGGTCGGGCAACCACCAGCGAGAATTGATCCGGGTACCGTGCAGCCAGGGTCTTCGGCGTAATCTCGCCGACAATGAGGATGAGGGCTGTGAACAGCAGGGTCGACGCCCACGGGCCCCAAACCGATCCCGCCTCTTCGCCGAAACCACCTTCAATGAGCTGGATGGCGATGACGGTGGCGACCGAAGCACCGAGGATGTTCACGAAGTTGTTGGCGACCAGCAATGTGCCGAGCGTTCGCTCGGGATCACTTGTAAGCAAGGCGAGATACCGGCCACTCCGACTCTTGTCCTCGAGTTGGTGCACCCGCTCGCGCGGGATGGCAATGAGCGCGGTCTCCGAACCGGAGAGAAAACCGGAAGCAGTGACACACACGGTCAATATGGCCAACAGTGGGATCATGGTCGTGCCGTCGCACCGGGGTGGAACCCCGTCAGCGGATGGCCCCGGCGCCCTGCACCTGCTCCAAAGTGGCCCGGAGATCCTGGGCGGTTAAGGGCTTCGTGAGCCAGGCATGAGCCGAAGCCCGCTTGGCGATGAACGCGTCGGCGGCCCGATCGAGTAGCAGCACAAGCGGAACGTCGGCGAGATGAGTCTCATACGCACTATCGCGAACGGCTCTGGCGACGGCCATGCCGCCCATGCTCCCGATCTGCATATCGATGATGATCACGTCGGGATCGAAGTCGATGACCTCATCGACCGCAGCACGCGGATCGGTGACCTCGCGCAATTCGGTTCCTGAATCGCTGAGGGCGCCCGCCACCTGGTTTCGAACCCAGGGTGCATCCGCTACGAGCAGCACCTTCGACATAGCGGGAACTTTAGCCGGAGCGAGGTGAGGCAGCACCATCGGAGATTGGCGAGACATAGTCAGGTTGAGTCCTAGGTTCGACGTTCTGAGTACGATGTCGTGATGCTTCGCCGCTTCTCCTCCACGGTGCTTCTGCTTGCCGCGCTTGTCGTCGCGATGCCTGTAGCTGCTCAGGAAGGTGATGCACCGGTAGACATCATCGAGATCAAGGGACCACTGGACGGGCTGGGAATCGGCTACGTCATCGATGAGATAGAAGCGTCCGCCGAGGACGGGGCCCTGGCGGTGATCATCCAGATAGATTCCCCCGGTGCTCTCTCGGACGAGATCGATGACCTCATCGACCTGGTTCGCAACCCTCCGCTGCCTGTGGCGGTGTGGGTCGGCCCTGCGCCCGCACGCGCCTACGGCGGTGCTCTTCAGTTGTTTCTCGCGGCTCCGGTCAGGCTGGCGGCGCTCGGCTCCGAGATCGGTTATCTGAGTCCGAGGGTGGCGGGTACCGGCGGGGGATTGGAGATCCATGCCGGCATCACACTCGAGGACATCGAGAGTCTCAAAGACACGTTTGAAGTCAGTTCCCCGCTTGCGGGTCTCATAGACGCCACACCACCCGCCGATAGCCAGGCAGTCGCCGCCCTGGATGGAGCGACCTTTGTCGTTGCAGGAGAGACGATCTCCCTCTCCACCGTTCGTGAAGTGGAGGTTGACGGCCAGACCATCACGACCACGGTTCCGGTCCGCTTCCGCCAACCCGGGGTTGTGACTCGGACTGCTCGGACGGCATTGGCTCCCGAGGCCGCCTTCTTCTTCCTGATCGCCGGTTTGGCGATTGCGGCGTTCGAGTTCTATGCGATCGGGCCCGGAGTGGCCGCCGGTGTGGCAGCCGCCTCCTTGCTCATGGCGGGATACGGCCTGGTCAACCTCCCCCTGCGATGGTGGGGGATCCTGCTGGTCCTTCTCGGTGCATGGCTCTTCAATGTCGACTACCAACGGGGCCGCTTCAGGGTCTTGAGCGTGCTCGGAGCGTCTCTCCAGCTAATCGGTGGATTCACGTTCACCGACGGATCTCCTCAAATCGTTCCCAATGCATGGGGTGTTGTCTTTGCGGTCATCGGCGTGTGGCTCTTCTATCAGTTCGCCATGCCGACGGTTGCCAGGGCGCGGTTCTCAACTCCGACCATCGGCCGGGAACACATGGTCGGGCGTTCAGGCGTGGCTGCTGGTGCGCTCGTTCCCGACGGCGAGGTCCAGGTGGATGGGGCTCGCTGGAAGGCGACCGCCCGGCGAGAGGCGGGGATCGGTGAGGGTGATGCGATTGTGGTGACCGGCATCGACGGGTTGTTTCTCGAGGTAGACAAGTACAGCAATCGTGAGTAGCGAGCTGTGGCCCTGGGCCTTAGGCAATGAGCCTTGGGCCATAGGCATGGAGCCGTCGGACACGAGCAGTGAGCCGTAGGCCGTGGCCATGGAACCGTCGGACACGAGCAGTGAGCCGTAGGCCGTGGCCATGGAACCGTCGGACACGAGCAGTGAGCCGTGGCCATGTGCCTTAGGCAATGAGCTCTAGGCAGTAGGGGGGAACCGTCAGGACATCGTTGACGGTTTACCGCCAGTACATCGTTTCCAGCTTGTTGATCGGGTAGGGCAGGCGTGCCAGGTCTTCTCCGCGATGTCGGAGTGTGAGCGTCTTGTCGCTGGTGGTGATTGAGGCGATGACAAGCGCACCGTTTGGGAGGCCGGGGGTAGGCCAGCGGGTCCGCGCAATGGTGACGGTTTCTCGGTCGACGCGGCGGAGGAAGGTGACTCTCCCGGCTGCGAGGGGGATGTGGAGTTTGCCTTTGGTATCGAGGTGGTCGGCGATGATGGTGTCGGGTGGCCATCGCAGCGCCTCTCGGTGGTTGGCGATGTGTTCGGCTGGGTAGCGAGTGCCACAGAGGTTGGGATCGAGGATGGGGCGTTTGGTGTTGAACCAGTCGCAGGCCGTGTCGGAGATGTCACGGACGGCGTTGATATCGGGACAGAAGTGACGGTTGATGGTGCGGGACTGCCACAGGTTGTTGTCGCCTTCAACGTGATTGGTCCAGCCGAGCTCTCCGGGTGGTGACACGACGACTTCGACCCCAAAGAACAGACAGGTCCGGGTCCAGAGCGTCCAGGGATTGTTGGGATGTGTTGTCCGAGCGAAGGCGTTGTCGACACTCATTGCTTGGGGGATCGACATGATTGGCCAGGCCACCTCGACGAGCAAGGTGACTGCGTTGAGGACCGTCCGGGCGTGTCAGATCCTCTGTGTAAGAGGGGTGGCCTGACATAGTGACCCTGGCGGTTGGAGTCGGGGTCCGTGG
>JARGFH010000015.1 GCA_029210695.1 Acidimicrobiia bacterium | reverse complement strand
CCAGTGTGACCGAAAACGACCTCGAACGCGAGCACCCCCGACCCACAACCACCAACTTTTTCGGCAGCCACCTAGGCGGCGTGGAGTCGAGGCTATTCCTCTCCGCAGAGGCCGGACAGACCTATCTGATCCAGGGTGGCGCGTTTGGCGCAGCACCGGCCGGCGGGAGTCTGAACCTATCGATAGGCGAGCCGCCGGCTACGACCGGCAAGCCGGCCATGTACAAGGGAAGCTCCAAGGGCATCGCGGCCCAGGCATATTTCGACGAGTACAACGACAACACCTCGACGTCGACCGGGGTCTATCTCGTCGAGGGACGCTCGAAGTATGAAAAAGGCAAACCGTACAAGATGGCTGATGTGAACGTCTACTCGTACCAGTCGGTCTACGACGACGGCGAGGGCACCTACACCTGGGAGTCGTGGTACGGCTCGGCCACTCTCGAGCCCGGCCACTACCAACTCGATTCCAAACTGCGGAATGCGTCGGTGAACACGACGATGACGCTGTTCGGCCAGCGCTGCGTCGAAGGGCCCTACACCGAGGACGGGGACGTCATCACATGGGAGGGGTCGTGTGAAGATCTCGGCGCCATCGAAGTCGATGCCGCCGTGGCCTGGACGGGACAAGGACCGACCTTCAAGTACTCCTACAACGAGCGGTCGTCTTCCGGTGACGGATACCGCAGCAGCTACGGAGGGAGTTCCACAGCCAGAGACGCCGACGTGACCGGCACCATCATCGGTGGCGGATGGTCGATCGACCTGGGCGGTTTCTTCGGAACGCTCATGAGGGACAGCTACCGCAGCATGACGGTCTATCGAGGAATCGCCGCCTACTAGGAAGGCTCATCTCGAGGGAAGGGCTGGGCGACCCCACCCTTCCCTCGGGCAATTCTAAGGAAATCGGCCGTAGCCGCCTACCTCTCGGAATCGGCGCCCGCTCAGCAGCTAGGCTCGCCGGGTTTCGAGGAGACACCCAGTGGACAAGAGTGAACCGAAGCTCGGACCCAACTACCGGAAGCTGCTGACCGCCAGCGTCGTCTCGAACTTCGGGGACGGTATTTCCACCGTCGCTTATCCCTGGCTGGCTTCTGCCGTCACCCGCGACCCGCTCCAGATCGCCCTGGTCGGAGTCGCCACCCGCATCCCGTGGCTCGTGTTCACCTTGCCCGCCGGCGTCATCGCCGACCGCATCGACCGGCGCAAGCTGGTCGGGTGGACGGACGCCTTTCGATTCATCCTGACCCTGGCCGTGGCGACGGCGGTGCTCTTGCTCGGCCGCGATCTGGCCGAACCGGACTCCATCGCCCTCGGCACGGCCGACAGGCCGGAACACGCCGGACTGCTCCTGGCAGTTCTGTACACATCGGCACTCCTGTTCGGGTTTGCCGAGGTTCTCCGGGACAACGCTGCCCAGACCCTGATGCCGTCGATCGTCGACACGTCCCTGCTCGAGAAGGCCAACGGCCGGTTGTGGGGCAGCGAAATGGTGATGAACTCGCTGCTCGGGCCGGTGCTGGGCGGATTGATCATTGCCGTCGCGTTCTCTCTCCCCTTCTTCGTCGACGCCGTCACGTTCGCCATCTCTGCCGCTCTCCTCTTCAGCTTGCGCGGATCATTCCGTGCAGAACAAGCCGAGGACCGGCCTTCCTTCGTCGGTCAGATCAAGCAGGGATTCGGCTGGTTGTGGCGGCACCGGCTACTGCGGGTGATGGGCATCATCCTCGGCGTCATGAACGCCATGTTCTCGATGGCGCTGGCCACCTACGTGCTCTTCGTGCAGGAGATCCTCGAGCTGGACGCCTCGCGTTTCGGATTGTTGATGACTGCCGGGGCTCTGGGCGGAGTGGTCGCTAGTTTCACGGCCTCACTGGTCAGCAAGACCATCGGGCCGGGCGCTTCGCTCTTCCTGACCCTCCTGGGTTCCGGTGCCACCCTGGTGTTTACCGGGCTGACGTCGAGTTCGATCGTTGTATGGATCATGTTCTTCATCGCCAGCTTTCTGGCGGTGTTGTGGAACGTGATCACCGTTTCACTACGACAGACGATCATCCCCGACGCGCTCCTCGGTCGCGTCAACAGCGTCTACCGGTTCTTCGCATGGGGAATGATGCCCCTCGGAATGCTGGCAGGCGGGACCCTGGTGGCTTTGGTCGAGGCGATCTGGTCCCGCGACCTGGCCCTCCGCATGCCGTTCCTGGCCGGCGGAGCCGTGTACGCGGTGCTCTTCGTTGTTGCACTGCCGGTGCTCAACACCCGGCAAATCGAGCAGGCCAGGCTCGATGCCGGGGATCGAGTTCCGGAATCCTGAGCGGCGCCGCGCCCGGTGCGAATGCGGCCGGATCCATCCAGGAGGATTACCGGCACGAACCCCTATTGGTCCTCGTCAACCGGTTCGGGCATCGCGGACCGCGTGCGCTTCGGGTAATCGGCCAGCGCCCACCAGGCAAGCAGAGACAAGGCGGCCGCGGTGAGACCGAGCGCCGCCCACCCCCAGCGCTCCGTGGTGGCGTCCAGCCTGAGTTCCACATCCCCCCCGGCAGACGTGCCCACCTCGTCGAGGAGAAGCGCTGGATCGACGCCGAGTTCGGTCAACGTCACCGGCCGCGCCAGTACTGAAACAGCGCCGGCGCCGATGGCTTCGAACACAACAATCAAGTCGGCCCGCTCAACCAGTGCGGTGCCCCCGTAAATCCCGGCGCCCTGATGCCCGAGGGTCACCGTTTCCTGATCGTCGCCGGGATCGATGAAGTGTGCAACAACTCCGACCGGATTCCCTCCGACCTCCACCGACAGGGTCACCTCAATCTCACCGCTCGACACAACAACGGCCTCCGCCGAGGCCACTCCGAACGTCCCGCCGAGTTCGACGGTCAGCAGCGAAACGATGAGCCAGGACTTCATAGCCCGGACTGTATCGGACAACGGGCCGCAATCGCGTAGCCTGGCATTGTGAACGAACCAACTGAGCCGATCCGGGTCGTGCAAGGCGACCTGACCGAACAAGATGTTGACGCGGTCGTGAATGCAGCCAACGAGCAACTCCAGCATGGCGGCGGCGTTGCCGCGGCAATGGTCCGGGCCGGCGGCGTGGTGGTGCAGGAGGAATCCGACACCTGGGTTCGGGAACACGGGCCACTCGAACCCGGCGGTGCGGCCGTTACCGGTGCGGGAGATATGCCGGCCCAATGGATCATTCACGTCGCCGGACCGCGCTTCTCAGCCGGTCGGGACAACGAGACGTTGCTGCGGGCGGCCGTCGCCGCAGCCCTCTCGGCGGCGGCCGGCGCGGGAGCGACCTCCGTTGCGATGCCGGCCATTTCGGCCGGTATATTCGGCTACCCGCTCACCGAAGCAACCAACTTAATCGCGGACACGTGCCGCAAGTGGGTTGCATCTCACCCCGGGATCTTTCAGGAAATCCGGTTGGTCGGATATCAGGCCGAGACCGCCGCCGCCTTCGAGAGGGCGCTGGAATGACGGAGAACCGGATGTCGAGGGTCTGGCGTCGTGCGTCCGACCGGTGGGACCGCAGTCGCGTGCCACCGCCCTTCGATGAAGGAACGACCTGGGAGCGCATCGAGCAACGAGACCGTCACATCGGGGCGCGCCGGCGGAGCATCGTGCACCTCGAGGAATCGCTCCGAATCGACGACACGTTCGCCCTCGCCGAAGGCGGGTTCATCGGTTCGTGGTCGGCCAGCATGGACCTCACCGCTCCACCCGAATCCATCTGGACTTCCTACACGTTCACGGTCGGCGACGGCGATCCGGTTACGTACCCCTGCGAAGACGAGATGGTCGTCCCCCGTTTCGGCATCTATCCGATCCTGGTCAAGGTGCCCTTCGAGGCGGGCCACCTCAAAGCGATCACCGTTCTCGACGATCGAACCGGAGAAGTCGCGGATGTCTCACACCTCGTGTCGGTCGGATGGGACGAGGCGATCAACGGACAATGGTGGAGAATCGACCAATACCACGACGGCGAGCGCCGGGCTGCCTACTGGCTGGATGCTCAGCACCGTTTGAGCCGCTCGGATTGGGACGGGGCGGTCCTCGTGGCTTCGCCTTCCAGATCCGCCGCGCTCGGTGACCTCGCCGAAGCGCTCGATCATGTCTTCGGCGAAGAGCCCGAACCGACACCGATCGGGGATAGCACGGATCGGTGACGGACTCCGGGACGCGGTTCAGCGCGGCGGCTACGCTATCGCCTTCACGGAAGGACACCGATGACGAGAACCCTCTTCGACAAGGTCTGGGACGACCACGTCGTACACGCGGCGCCCGGCGAACCGGATCTCCTCTACATCGATCTCCACCTCGTTCACGAAGTCACCTCTCCGCAAGCATTCGACGGGCTGCGCCTGGCGGGCCGCCCGGTCCGGCGTCCGGACCTCACGCTGGCCACCATCGATCACGGCGTACCAACCACCGGCCGCCGGTTCGGCATCACAGATCCTCTCTCTAAACGGCAAATCGAGGCCTTGATCGACAACTGCGCCGAGTTCGGCGTCACGCTGTACGGACTCGACGACCCCAGGCAGGGGATCGTTCACGTCATCGGGCCCGAGCAGGGCGTTACACAACCCGGCATGACGATCGTGTGTGGTGACTCACACACGGCCACCCACGGCGCCTTTGGAGCACTCGCCTTCGGCATCGGTACCTCGGAGGTCGAGCACGTGCTCGCCACCCAGACCCTTCCCCAGTCGAAGCCGGGGGCGATGGCGATCAACGTCGACGGAGACCTACCCAAAGGCGTCACGGCCAAAGACATCATCCTCGGCATCATTGCCCGGATCGGGACGGCCGGAGCCACCGGACATGTCGTCGAATATCGGGGTTCGACGATTCGCGCCCTTTCGATGGAGGGTCGCATGACGATCTGCAACATGTCGATCGAGGCAGGTGCCCGGGCGGGGATGGTTGCCCCGGACGAGACCACCTTCGCCTATCTGAAGGGGCGTCCCGGCGCGCCGGCCGGCGACGACTGGGAGACGGCTGTCGCCGACTGGCGAGGGTTGCACACCGACGAGGGGGCCGACTTCCGCACTGAGATCTTCATCGAAGCCGGGGACCTCGAGCCGTACGTTTCGTGGGGCACCAACCCCGGCCAGACGCTGCCGGTCACGGCAATGATCCCGTCGCCGGATGACTTCGAGGAAGCCAACGATCGGGATTCGACGAAGCGCGCTCTGCAATACATGGGACTCGAACCAGGAACGCCGATCGCCGGGATCGATATCAACAAGGTATTTGTTGGGTCCTGTACGAACGGCAGGATCGAGGACCTGCGAGCGGCGGCGGCCGTTGTCGACGGCCGGCACGTTGCGCCGACGGTCACGGCCATCGTCGTACCCGGCTCTGGATTGGTGAAGCTCCAGGCGGAACGGGAGGGGCTCGACCGGATCTTCACGGAAGCCGGATTCGAGTGGCGCGACGCCGGGTGCTCGATGTGCCTCGGAATGAATCCGGACATCCTCGATCCGTACGATCGGTGCGCTTCGACCTCAAACCGGAACTTCGAAGGGCGCCAGGGCAAAGACGGGCGAACCCACCTGGTGAGTCCGGAAATGGCGGCCGCCGCCGCAATCGCCGGCCGATTTGTCGATGTGCGGACCTGGGAGGGTTGAGATGCGCGCCGTTGAACGAATCACCGGGACCATGGCGCCCTTGCCGAGAGCGAATATCGACACCGACCAGATCATCCCCAAGCAGTTCCTCAAACGCATCGAGCGCACCGGCTACGGGGAGTTCCTGTTCTGGGACTGGCGTCGAACTGCCGATGGGGAACTCGATCCGGATTTCGTCCTGAACAAACCGGAGTACGCCTCGGCCCCGGTGCTCGTCACCGGCCCGAACTTCGGTTCCGGGTCCTCGCGCGAACACGCCCCCTGGAGCCTGGAGGGCTGGGGATTCGAAGCGATCATCGCCCCCTCCTTCGCAGAGATCTTCTTCACGAACTGCACGAAGGTGGGCCTGCTCCCGGTTGTGCTCACCGAGAAAGAGGTTCAGTACCTGCTCGATCTGGCGGCTGAAGACCCGAAGGCGATCGTGACCATCGACCTCGCCGACCTGGTCGTCGAAGCGCCGGGACTGACCGCCGAGTTCGAACTGGACCCCTTCGTGCGGCGTCGCATGCGCGAGGGTCTCGACGACATCGGAATCACCCTCCAGCAAGCCGACCTGATCGACGCCTTCGAGTCGAGGCGCCCGTCTCACCGACCGAGGGCTCGATAGTTGCGAGTCGCGGGTCGCTAGTCGCGGGTCCGGTCCCCCCTTGAGGGGAAGTACCGCTCGCCGACAGGCGAGGGGTAGGGGCTCCATCGCTACTGAAGGTGATCCCGCATGACCTGGTGCACGATGTCGACGCGATCCGAGATGAGGGCGTCGACGCCGAGGTCGAGGAGATAGCGCATCTCGTCGGGTTCATTCACCGTCCAGACGTGAACCTGCTTGCCTGCTTCGTGGGCCGCGTGCACGAACCTGGCGTCGACGACGGTGGTCCGTCCGTATGAGACCGGCACCTGTAGCGCGTCGGCCGGGATGCGCAGCGATCGGCCGAGGCGGGCGCCCGCCCAGAGAGCTCTCGTCTCCCATGGTCCTGCCGAGGTGGCGACGGACCGGCCCGCCATTTTCCGGAACCGGGCGATGCGCAGATCCTTGAACGATCCAACGATGACGCGATCGTGAAGCCGGAGACGATTGATCATCTCAACGACGATGTGCTCAATCCCGGATTGCTTGAGGTCGAGCGTGAACAGAGCATGCGGAAAGGCGGTCAGCACGTCTTCCAACGCCGGCACGGTCACTCCCCTGCCGCGGAAGGGGAACCCCTTCAACGGTTCATGGCGGAATCCGGCGTCCAGTCTCTGCACCTCAGCGAAGGTGCGGTCGGTGATGAGCCCGGTGGCATCGGTCGTGCGTTCGAGGGTGTCGTCGTGGAAGCACACGAGGATCCCGTCCGCAGTGGTGTGAAGGTCCGTTTCGAGGTATCGAAACCCCAGATCGACGGCACCCTGGAAGGCGGTCATCGTGTTCTCGGGCCACAGCAGGCGGCTGCCACGGTGCGCCATCGCAATCGGATACTCGTGACTGAAGAACGGTTTCATGGTGCCCAGAGCATAAAAGCTAACGGCGATACCTCATGCCTGCTACCCGGTCGGATGTGGACTGGCTATCCGACGACGACCCGGCCGTCTTTGACCACCTTCCAGGTGCAGGGCCGATCCGGCCGGTAGGCGAGATCGAGATAGTTGTCCGTATCGAGCACGTGCAGGTCGGCCACTGCACCTACCCGCAGCCATCCCTTGTCTGGTTCTTCGACGGCCAGAGCTCCGCCGCGGGTGGCCGCCCAGATCGACTCCTCCACCGTCAAACCCATTTCCATGGCGCCCAGGGCAACGACGAACTGCATCGACTCAACATTCGACGTTCCCGGGTTGCAGTCCGTCGCCAGGGCGACCGTCACCCCTGCATCTCGCAACAACCGGGCCGGAGCCTGAGCGGACTGCAACGAGAGCGAGGCCGCAGGGAGGAGCACCGCGATGACACCGGCATCTGCCAGATAGGAAGCCTGGCGTTCAGAGACGTGCTCGAGGTGGTCGGCCGAAACAGCACCGACCTCGACCGCCAGTTCGAGCCCGCCCGTGTCGCCGAGCTGATTGGCGTGGAGCCGCGGACGCAATCCGTGCCTGCGCCCGGCCGCCAACACCCGGCGCGCCTCGTCGACAGAAAATACCCCGGCATCACAGAACACATCGCAGTACTCGGCGATGGAGGCAACCGCGGGCAGCATCTCCTCCTCGATCAGCCACAGGTAGGCGTCCCGATCCGACCGGTATTCATCCGGAACGGCGTGAGCTCCGAGGAACGTAGACACCACGTCGAGCGGCAGGCGGCTCCCGATCTCGGCAGCTACCTCCAGTATGTGACGCTCGGTGAGCGTCTCGAGTCCGTATCCGGACTTGATCTCGACCGTGGTCGTACCGAGCGACAGCATCCGATCGGCTCGTGCCATCGACACCTCGAGCAGACGATCCGGCCCGGCTGCCCTGGTCGCCCTGACCGTCGCCTGGATACCGCCGCCGGCCGCCATGATCGTTTTGTAGCTCGCCCCCCGCATACGTTGACCGAACTCATCCGCCCGGTCCCCGTCGAACACCAGATGGGTGTGGGCATCCACAAAGCCGGGCAAGACCGTTCGACCTCCGCACTCGAGGGTGACTATCTCGCGATATCTCGATGGAAGGTCTTGCTCCCGGCCGATCCACGTGATCCGCCCGTTGCGGACGGCAATGGCGCCCTCCCCAATGGGCCCGTCGAGCCGTGGGTCGTTGGTGATGATGCGATCGATGCCGGTAATGAGGAGATCGCCCGAGGTCTGCTCGAACGCATGGTCACCGGTGATCTCCACTGCCAGTTCGGCGCACTCATCGCAGATGGCGACACCACTGGGTCCGGCGAGGAGATGGGCTACCTCGTCTTCGGGCTTCTCGCAGAAGCTACAAACGCGGCGTGCCAAGGTCTATCCCTCGAGCATCGGGATACCGACGCCCCGCTCTTTGGCAACGTCCTTCGCCCGCTGGTAGCCGGCATCCACGTGACGCATGACTCCGGTCCCCGGATCATTGGTGAGGACGCGGCTGAGTCGTAGCGCGCCTTCCTCGGTGCCGTCGGCCACCACCTGCGCCCCGGCATGGATGGACTTTCCCATTCCAACCCCACCACCATGGTGAACCGCCACCCAGGCGGCCCCGGACGCCGTGTTGAGTAGAGCATTCAGAATCGGCCAATCGGCCACGGCATCGGATCCGTCGGCCATCGCCTCGGTCTCCCGATACGGGGAGGCCACCGAGCCGGAATCGAGGTGATCGCGCCCTATGACAACCGGAGCGGCCACCTTCCCCGTGCGAACCAGTTCGTTGAAGGCGAGACCCGCCCTGTCCCGCTCGCCGTAGCCGAGCCAGCAGATCCGGGCGGGGAGTCCCTGAAAGTGGACCCGCTGGCGAGCCATCTCGATCCAGCGATGCAAGCCGCGGTTCTCGGGGAACAGGTCGATCAGTGCCTGGTCGGTGGCGGCGATGTCGGCCGGGTCCCCGGACAGCGCTATCCAGCGGAACGGGCCCATCCCCTCGCAGAACAGATCGCGAATGTAGGCGGGCACAAAACCGGGGTAGGCGAACGCGTTCTCGAAGCCGCCCAACTTCGCCTCGCCGCGCAGGTTATTGCCGTAATCGAACACCTCTGAGCCGCGTTCCAGGAATCCGACCATCGCCCCGCAGTGACGCGCCATCGAGTCCCTGGCCTCGGCGATGTAACGATCCCGATCGTCGCTCCTGAGCTTGGCAGCCGTCTCCAGGTCGTAGCCGCGGGGAATGTACCCGTTGAGCGGATCGTGGGCGGAGGTTTGATCGGTGACGATGTCGAATGCGATGTCGCGCCGAAGGAGCTCAGGAAATACGTCAGCAGCATTTCCCTCGATGCCGACCGAGAGCTTCCTCTTCTCGCGTACAGCCGACTCGCACAGGGCCATCGCCTCGTCGAGCGATCCGGCGGCCACATCGAGATATCCGGTCTCGATCCGCCGCTGGATTCGGATCGGATCGACCTCGACGCACAACACGACACCGTCATTCATGGTGACGGCCAGCGGCTGTGCACCGCCCATCCCACCGAGCCCCGCCGTGAGAGTGAGGGTGCCTTTCAGCGAACCTCCAAAACGCTTCTCGGCGATCGCCAGAAACGTCTGATACGTTCCCTGGAGGATTCCCTGCGTGCCTATGTAGATCCACGACCCTGCCGTCATCTGGCCGTACATCATGAGGCCGGCCGCTTCGAGATCCCAGAAGTGCTCCCAGTCGGCCCAATCGGGAACGAGCAGGCTGTTGGCGATCAGCACTCGCGGTGCCATCTCGTGGGTGCGAAACACTCCGACCGGTTTCCCCGACTGAACCAGCATCGTCTCATCGTTCTCAAGCGAGCGAAGCGTGCGCACTATGGCGTCGAAAGCATCCCAGTTGCGGGCTGCCTTGCCCCGACCTCCATACACGACGAGTTCATCCGGGTTCTCGGCTACCTCCGGGTCGAGGTTGTTCATCAGCGACCGCAGGGCGGCTTCCTGTAGCCAGCCCTTGGTCGACAGGTCGGTTCCGCGTGGAGCCCGGATGGCGCGTGGCCCGCTCATGTCAGCCTCTCGATTGCTCACCCTCACGCTACTCGGAGGGATAGACAATCGACCGCCGGACGAGCTAGACCGTGCGGATCCAACCGTGGATATCGGGCGCCACGCCTGTCTGGAGAGCAGTGAGGGCGGCACGAAGGCGCAGGGTGTTCGGCCCGACTTCCCCGCTCCCTACCTTGTGCTCCTTGCCCGCGTGCAGGATGGTGCCGACGCCGGCCAGCACAGCAGCCGTGCCCGAGAGAGCGGCCTCGCCGCGCTCGGCGAACTCCAGCATTTCGTCGATGGTGAAGTCGGCCTCGATCACCTCGTAGCCGAGGTCTCGAGCTATGACGAGAACGGAATCACGGGTAACGCCGGGCAAGAAGGATGGGTCGAGGGATTTGGTCAGCACACGGTCGTCGTCGAGCAGAATGAAGTTGGCGGCGCCGGTCTCCTGCACATCGCCGCCGGGAGCGAACAAGACCTGGTCTGCGGCGTGTGTGTGTTTGGCCTCCATGATGAGCCCCAGGGCGGACGCGTAATTGGCGCCGGTCTTGGCCATGCCGAAGGATGGTGTCGACCGGGGACGGTGCGCCTCTACCACCACCTTGAGCGGACGGATCCCCCCGGAGAAGTAGTCGCCGACCGGCGAGCCGAGCACATAGAGCAACGCCTCCTTGCTGGGCGAGGCGGCGGCTCCGACGTTGGCCTCGGTGCCCACCAGGGTCGGGCGCAGATAGAGGGAACCAGGCGGTTCGGGAATGGCCTCCCTGGCCGCATCGACCACCGCGATAATCATGCGCTCCAGGAGCGGCCCGTCCGGAGGTGGAAGGTAGAGCAACCGGGCACTGGCTTGCATCCGCTCGATATGCCGGTCGAGACGAAACAGACGCAGATCGCCCTTGACACCGCGATGGGCCTTGAGACCCTCGAACACAGAACTCGAGTAGTGGAGCACATGGGCGGCAGGGTGGATCGGGAGCGGGGCGACCGGTTCGAGCCGCGGCTCCTCGAAGTGTTCTCCGTCCCATCTGCTGAGTGCCATCTTGTCGGCAAATACCGCGCCGAAGGGGGCGGTCTCGTGCGCTGGAGTTGGCATAGTGCCTCCCTTCGGAATCGGCTCCGGCACTCTAGCGAACACTCCAGCACCGTTCTTGCGTGAGTTTGGCGCGCCGTGCGCCCGGCGGTTTCAAATGGTCTGCGCGACGAGTTGGTTGAATCGCTCGGCTGGGGTGTCCCATCCGAGCGTTTTTCTGGGTCGTGTGTTCAACAGTCTTGAGATCTCGTCGAGTTCGTTTTGGGTGTAGACGGAGAGGTCGGTGCCTTTGGGGAGCCACTGGCGGACGAGGCCGTTCCAGTTCTCGTTGCTGCCTCTTTGCCATGGCGAGTGGGGATCGCAGAAGTAGACGTCGATATCGGTCGCGACGGTGAACGACGCATGGTGGGCGAGTTCGCCGCCTTGGTCCCAGGCCAGTGAACGGGCGAGCCGGTCAGGGAGCCGCCCCATGATGTCGACGAGCCTGTCGGCGACGTGTGGTGCGGTGCGGTCGGCGAGTTTGATGAGCTGCCCGTAACGGGTGGAGCGTTCGACGACGGTGCCGACCTGGGACCTGCCGGCCTCACCGATGATCAGGTCGCCTTCCCAATGGCCCGGAACCGCACGGTCGTCGGCCTCTGGAGGGCGTTGCGAGATGTTGACCATGTCTTTGATCCTGCCCTGCCCGGTGTTGATCCGGCTCTGCGGCTGCCGCTTCGACCGGCCAGAACGCAGGCAGGCAGCCAGTTCCTTACGCAGCTCGCCCTTGGCCTGGACGTAGATGGCGTGATAGATCGACTCGTGCGACACCCACCATTGTTCATCGTCGGGGTGATCTTTGCGAAGCGTCGCAGCGATCTGCTGCGGCGACCAATAGTCGCGCAGCCGGTCTTTGATTTCTTCCCACAGCTCGGGACGGGTCTCGGTCCAGCCTTGGCGGGGACGCAACGCCGCATCACAGACACGCTCTTCGGCGGCGAACGCCCGATACACGTCACGGCCCCCGTTGACCTTGATCTCGTGCCACACCGTTGAACGGTGTCGCCCGATTCGCTTCCCGATCTGTTCGTTGGACTCTCTGCGATCGATCCCGACACGGATCTCTTCACGATCAGCGAGGGTCAACGCGTCAAACCCGCGGGTTCTATCACGAAAACACATCCGGCCATGTTCATCGACCAGACTGTCCACCGTGCGTGGACTGATCCCCGCCACCACAGCAGCATCCCCAATGGTCGCCCCCCGGGCAACCGCCAGCAGCGCAACACGCGCCACACGCCAAGGAGTCTTCGGACGGACCATACCTCACCTCCATGAGGACACCCCGTCGCGCTCACCACCTGAACTCAAGCCCGATTGTCACGCAAGATTGCGGGTGAGGTCGCCGCGCTCGATCATGGCTGCAACCGCCTCGATCTCATCCGACAGCACCCGATCATCCTCGAGGGTTGGAACTACCTCACGGACCTTCCGGACGACGACCGCCACCCGGGCGGACGGTTCGAGTGGCCGGCGATACTCGATGCCCTGCACCGCGCAGAGGATCTCAACCGCCAGGACCCGGCTGATGTTGTCGAGCACCTGCCAGAGCTTGCGACCGGCACCCCAGCCCATCGACACGTGATCTTCCTGACTGCCGGAGGTGGGAATGGACTCTACCGAGGCGGGATGGCTCAGCACGCGGCTCTCTGCCACGAGGGCGGCGGCGGTGTACTGGAGCAGCATGTACCCCGAGTTGAGGCCGGGTCGGGGCGAGAGGAACGCCGGTAGACCGGACGAACGCTCGGGATCGAGCATCCGGTCGGTGCGCCGTTCTGAGATGTTGGCGAGTTCCGTCACTGCAATCGTGAGGAAGTCGAGAGCAAACGCCAGCGGCTGGCCGTGGAAGTTCCCCGCTGAGATCAACTCGCCCGTCTCGGGAAACACAATCGGATTGTCGACGACCGCGCCCAACTCGCGACCGAACACTTCCCCGGCGTGGTCGAGGGTGTCCCACACCGCCCCGTGCACCTGCGGCGCACAACGAAGGCTGTAGGCATCCTGCACAGCATGCACGAAATCGTCCTGATGGCTCCGCCCGATGCCGGATCCCTCCAGCAGCCCCGCAATCCGTGCCGCCGAGGCGATCTGGCCCGGGTGCGGGCGCAGGGCATGGACCTCGGGCCGGAACGGACGGGAGCTCCCCTTCAATGCCTCGATGGAGAGCGCCGCTCCCAGATCGGCGGCGAGTGCCAGGAGACGGGCTCGATGGAGGCCCAGCACACCCAACGACAGCATGCCCTCGGTGCCGTTCAGAAGGCTGAGGCCCTCCTTGGCGCGGAGCCGGATCGGCGCCAAGCCGTGTCTCGCCAGCACGCGAGCGGCCGGCTCGATCTGATCGCCATCTTTGAGGTAGCCCTCGCCGATGATCGGGAGGGCCAGGTGAGCGAACGGAGCGAGGTCACCGGACGCTCCCACCGATCCTTGAGATGGCACAACCGGCAACAGGCCTTCCCTCAGGAACTCGATGTAGCGCTCGACGATGACAGGGCGCACACCAGAGTGGCCCTGGGCCAGCGTCCTGGCCCGCAGGAGCAACATGGATCGAACGAGCTCATCGGGAAGTGGATCGCCGACACCGGCGGCGTGCGAGCGAAGCAGCCGAACCTGGAGATCCTCGGCTTCGGCCGGGTCTATCCGCTTGGAGGCGAGAGCACCAAAGCCGGTCGTGACTCCGTACAGCGTCCGATCCTCGGCCACTGCCTTCTCAACGACGTCGCGGGCAGGAAGCATTCGGGCCCGGACCTCGTGATGGAGGACTGCCTCGGCGCGGCCTTGCGCAACCGCCACCACTTCGTCAATCGAAAGAGGTCCGCCGTCGATCGTCACGTGCATGTCGCGAGGCTATCAGTCGGCTAGCCCCGCGGCATACCACTCCCAGGGAGCCCAGTTACAGACGGATGGGCCGGGCCGCGAGGAAGCCTTCCAAACCCGTCACGGAACATCTGCAGACAACTCGTCAATCCACTTCTCGAACACGTCCAGGAACTCGTTGTAGCTTTGATCCAGCTCGAACGGGTCGCAGGACTCCTCCGGTCGGATCCGGGCGGTAAGCAGATGAATCCCGTTCGCACTCAACTGCACCAGGCTCCTGCGGCCGTCGTACTTGCCGGCGAAGTCGCTGCCGATCAAACCCCCAATCTCGAGTTGAACAGGGCCGCCAGCCGGCGGAAGATATAACGTAACGGGCACCGGAATGGCGCTCGCAGGATCGATGCCCTGCATCGGACCGAACGCAGATTCGATGAACTCCACAGGTATCCCGGCGATGCTTGGCGTCCCCTCGATCAACTCCGATGGGCTAGTGAGGGCTCCAAGTACCGAGATGGCTGCAACGGCGGGGTCCTGGAGGCTCATACCAAGGCCCGTAGTCACAGCCCCGGCCGCCTGAATCAGGCTCAAATAGGGGCCCGCCTCGATGTAGATGACCCCGCGCCACGCTCCCGACATGCCGAAACAGGAGCGGGCACCAAGAGTCACGCTCAGCGGGCCGGGAGCTATTGGACCATCGTCATCGGGGTTGAGCACGACCCGGTACTGGCCTTCGAGGGAGTAGGAGGAGGCGGACTGGAGAAGGGCAAAGGCCATCGTCGACCCCCATCTCTCGCCGCCGGCTTCAACGCCGACGGATCCCGAACCGCTGTCCGTCGTCAAGAGTGTCGCTTGTACCGTCCCTCCGGACGTGGTCCCGACCGATGGATCGACCGTCCCCAGCTCAAACTCACCGATCCGAACCGTGACGCCGTCGACCGGTTCGCCGGCCAGATCGGTGACCATGACCACCATCTGGGTGGCTTCGCCGGGGATGGCCTAGATGTCATCGAGGTCGACGCACAGCACACCGTCGGCCAGTGCCCGAGACACGCCCTGCAGTGGTTCTGTCACCGTCCACGGGCCGGAGCTGTCGCGGGGCGGGCCGGAGGCCCCGACCTCGCCCCCGAGAGCCGCGTCGGCGAACATGACCGGACGGGGTTCTTGGCTCATCGGTTTGATATGGAGACTGATCGTCTCGCCATCGTCGTTCGCGACTATGGCGAGATCCGGGAAAGCCCCCGCCACCGCGACCGCCACCTCGGAAGCACGTCCCGGGCCGAGGTAGCCACCGGCGGTAGCGCTCAGCAGCCAATCGAGCTCTGATCTCGTCGCCACCGCAGCCCTTGGAAGCTCCTGTCGCAAAGTGGCTGCGAGCAGAGTTCCCGCTGCATGATCTCCACCGTCGTCGATGACCAGATTGCGACAGGCGGGAGACGCCACCGCGGGATCGGGACCCCGCGCATCAAACAGAGAGACGGGCGCCACAGCCAGGGGATCAAATGTGACTTCGGTTGGCCCGACCGTTTGATCGGACATCGCCGGTGTTGTGAGGCCGAGAACGGTGCACGTGAAGTTGCCGGTCACCGCACCGTCCCCGGCGGCACCGGAATAGCGGGCATCGAGCTCGAACGTACCCTCGGCGAGGAGTGCCCCCGGGCTGTACGAGACTCCGATTTCTGCAAGACCGCCGGACTGCGCACCGCCCTGCGACCAGTCCCTGATCTCCAGCCGACCATCGTACGAATCGGGGGTGTCCCCACCGTCGACGAACAGCAACACGGCCGGTACGTCCGGGTCATAGGTGGCGAATGCGATCTTGATTTCGGACCCGCGGTAGTCGCAGAACGGCTCAACGAGGAACTCCGTTTCGATGTCTCCGGTGAAGGTGAGGGTTCCACTATCCCCAGGGAACTCGGCAACATCCGGGGCCTGCGCTTCGAGGGCGGTGACCTCGAAGTCGCCATGCTCCAGATCGACTACCGCCGCCGCTCCACATGGGATGTCGAACATGAGGGGCTCAATCTGTTGGCCGTCATCCCTGGCGCCAAAGGCGGCCAACCGACCATGCGGAGCGTCGATTGAGAATGTTCCATCTCCGGTGATCAGGCCGGCGCTTCGTAGGCCATCACCGGTGGACAGGACCCGCAGTGCACCCGGGCCTCCGATCGTTCCGGAGAGCCGGGAGGTTTCAGCGCAGCCCGCCCGAGGAAGGAAATTCGAGTAGAGCGCTTCTTCGCGTTCGGGATCGATGACGAGTGCCTGGAGACCGGCGACCTGCATGCCGGACATCAGCAGCGACCGACCGGCCAGGCCCTGGAGCGGAACGGGATCGTATCCGGGCTGCAGGAAACCGTCGCCATCCGGGACGAGAAAACCGAGCGGTTCGCCCTCCTCGCCCCCGTCGCCTTCGACATACGAGGCCAGATCAAGATCGCCCCACCCGAACAGGGCCAGCGCATCATCATTCACTCGATGGGCGTCCAGTCGCGCCACTACCTCATCGGCCGGACCGACCGACCGCCGATCCGATCGGAGCCAGACTGTAGGGCCGGCCGCCACCAGGAACGTTCCCACTCCGAGGGCCCCGTCCTCTCCCTCCATAATGACGAGGTACTCCCCTTCAGGAGAATCATCCGGGACGGGAATCTCGGCTCGACCGTCGACGAATGGTCCGATCAGCTCGCTACCGGCGGGAGCTACGAGGCGAAGGACTCCGGTCAGGCGACTGCGGGTTGAGAACGATGCGACGGTGCCCGGTTCGATGATTGCCTCCTCAGACTCCACCAGTACCACTGTGGCGCCACCTGCGGTGCTCGATTCGCCGAGATCATCGGAGACAGGCTGCTGCTGCGGCGCGGGAGCCAATGGCGAAGAGTCGGAGGGCGGTAGCGACGGCTGGTCCCGGACCGCCTCGCCATTCGATGTACACGCCGCCAGCAAGATGACCGACATTCCGACGGCGACCGACGACTTCGATCGACGCCCCAGTCTCCGATTACCAGTGGCCCTCCCGGCGAGGTCACGCATCAGCGCGGCCTGAGGCTCCGTCCATCACAGGCCCACTAGAGCTTGTTGAAGAGGTTGCCGATCAACAGCAGGACTGCTCCGCCGGCCGTCGTCCAGTATGCGATCTCGGGGTCGACACCGAGATCGAGCACATCCATCCAGAGGAGGATGCCGATGACGATCGCAACGATGGCGATCGAGAAGGTATTCCGGGTGGGGGCGCTCAGACGCGGCATAGTGGTTCCTCGCTCTCATCGGAGTGGCCTCCTGTGTCTTGCCCACGATGCCTGAAAGACCCAAAACATCGCCAAACAGAGAGACCACAGCTTTCTCAGCAATACAGTGAATCGCCACGGTCCATAGCATTGCGGAGAAACAGGGATGACTTTTCTCAGCAATACAGTGGATCACCACGATGCATAGCATTGCGGAGAATACTCTGAGGATTCACATCTGGCCGAAGACGGCGAGCGACGGCTACTCGACCCCGACTACCTGGCGGTGCTCGACGATCGGCTCACCGCGCCCGCGGTGCCAGCGGTCCCAGAGCACCAGCATGGACGGCAGAACCAAGACCGCGGCAATGAGCGCGAAGCTGATCGCGTAGACAGTCACCGCCCCGAACTGCTGGAAGGGCACGAGCGATGACGTGACCAGAATGCCGAAGCCGGCCACCGTCGTGAACGCCGATCCGGCCAGAGCGCCGCCGGTATGGCGCGTCGTCGAGTGAATCGCCTCTTCCGGGTTGTCGTAGCGTTGTCGGTCTTCCTGATACCGATGCGTGATGTGAATCGTGTACGGCACACCGATGCCAATCGCCAGCGCGGAAATCGTGGCAGTCACCGGCCCGAACGGGATTCCGGTCAAGGCCATCATCCCGAACGTCCAGAGAACAACCAGGGCAACCGGCAAGATCGTGATGATGCCCAGGAACGGTCGGCGAGCCTCGATGAGGAAGTTGAGAACGAGCAAAAAGGCTGCCGCCGCCAGGGTGATCAGCAGCGACCTGAGCTGCGACTCCGACAGCGAGGTCACCACTACCTGCGAGATGATGTTCTCATTCGTCGCCACCGCAGTCACCCCGTCGAGCGCAGAGACCGGCGCCAGGTCGGTAGCCAGATCCGCGGAGAGTTGTTGGACGCCTGCCTCGCCGGCCTGCGTGGACACCGACATGTCCACATAGCCGTAGGTTCCGTCGTCGCTGCGAGCCAGAACTGCGGCCATCTGATCCGGTGCGAGTTCGGCAGCCCGCTCGTAGAGAGCTGCTACGTCGGCCTCGGCGGCGACCGTCAAGTCCGGTTGGAGGCCTGAACTGAAGGCATATTGTGAGAACTCCTCGTTGAATAGCTCACTCCCCCCGGACTCCGGCGGTGTGACGAGTTGTCCGAGGATCGTGGCCGGGAAATTGGCCGCCGCCTGCCCACCGAAGTTGAGCACGTTCTCGGTGTCGGCCATGTTCTGCCATGCCGAGACCGATGCGTTGTGAACCGCCGGCGTCGCAACGTCACCCTCGATCAAGACCTGCGTCGATTCGCCGAACCCACCGGCGAATTGCTCGTTGAGGGCATCGACGGTTTCCAGGACCGCAGAGCCTTCCGGAATGAAGTCGGTGAAGCTGAACTCTGTAGACAGTTGGGTCGTGCCGTACACACCCAGCCCACCCAGGGCGAAGGCAACGATCAAGGTGGGGATTGGCAGTCTCTCGGCGAACACCGATGCACTACCCATCAAGCGTGGCAGCAACCGCTCGCCGCCCTGGCCGAAGGATTTGGTTGGGAGGCGGCCGGCCTTCTCCGCGCGCCTATCGAGGATCATTCGCACCGCGGGGAAGAACGTGAGCATCAGCCAGAACGCGGACGTAATCCCGATCGCGGCAAGGATCCCGAAGTCGCGCAGCGCCGGCACCGGATTGGTCACGTTGGTGAGAAACCCGACACCGGTCGTCACGGTGGCCAGCACCAAAGCAACCCCGACCGTCCTGGTCGCCCGACCGGCGCTCTTGTCGACCGGCGTATCTGAGCCGAGTTCCTCCCGGTACCGGGAGTTCAAGTGGATGGCGTAGTCAACGCCGAGTCCGATGAGCAGAATCGGAAGAATCTGCAACATCTCGGAAAACGCGCCGATCCATCCAAGGAACCCGGGGCCCAGCAGGACACCGATACCTTGCATCCAGGCGATCGACATCATGATCGTCAGCAACGTCAGGCCCATGTCGGCCCACGCACGACGCGTCCACCACTCAACGAACCGGAACCCGCCCAGGAACAACACAAGGAAGGCCAGGATCGCCCAACCGATCGGAACACTGATCAAGGAAGAGAGAATCCAGAAGACCAACCCGGCCGGCAACAGAATCACATGAAAGTCCCACAAGGTGCGACGCGCCCAGGGTTCGCCCAACGTGAGAACACGCCCAAGCCCGAACGCCACAACGAGCAGGACGGCGCCGAGGAGGCGCGCCAATATGAAGGAGCCGCCCTCGCCGCCCAGGTCCATGTTTTCCAATACCGGCGATGGCCAGATCAAGAGCCCGGCGCCCAGGACTCCCACCAGCGCAGTCGTGATCCACAAGGGAACCAGGCGTATGCCGCGGGTCCGGTCGTCCATTCCCCTCCGACCGCGAGGGCGAAGGAAGAACACGAAGATCAGAATCGCCAGGATGATGGCGGCTGCCTGACCGAACAACCGGCCGATGTCCTCCAGGAAGGCGTCCTGGTTCTCGAACAACAGGAAGAAGCTGAACGGCTGAACGGAGACGGAAGCGGACGACGCCTCGCGCAGTTTGGCCGCCAGATCGAACTGGATCTCCTGGATGCCGGCCTCGTCGAGATCGGCAACGTTCAGCCAGACGACCATCAGTCCGGCGCTCGAAGACGGGACGGCCAGATCGGTGTTCTCAGAAGACAGAAGCTGGGTGAAGAAGCCGGCGAACTCGGGCGGCAGCTGGCTCAGCGAATCGTCGAACCCACCTTTGACGGCGGCATCATCGGCCAGCGCAGAGATGGGAATCCCCTGCGCCTCCAGCCCTTGCAGAAGTGGCCTGAAGAAGCCCTGAATCGCGCCATCCGGTCGTTCGGACAGGTAGGGCGCGGCTTCACTGGCCAGGACCGCTTCAGTGGCGGCGGCATACGCCTGCAATCCATCCGCGGTCAGAACGTCACCGGTCTCCGACTCGAACAGCACCTGCATCGGGGTTTCGCTGTTCGAACTGAACTTCTCACTGATCGTCAGGCTGGCCGCCCACTCGGGCGCGTCGGGCGCGAACCCCTCATTGCCCTGCGTTTGCACTTGCTGCGAGATGAAAGATCCGAGGACGAGCGTAAAGATCAAAGATCCGATCACGATCAACCACGGCGAGCTGCGCACAACGCGGGCAAGCAGCCTGATGATTCTTTCCACAATTGCTCCTAGTGGCGGGAAACGACGGGGTACCAGCAGATTAGGAGTCGGGCGTTTCTAGGCGAAATCTCGGCGGGCGGATTGGAGAGCATGCAGCGCGGCCAGGAACCGGTCGTTCTCGCCGTCCAGGCCAACCGTTGTGCGTACCCATCCGTCGACTGCCGGTCGGACGATGACACCTTGGGAAATGAACTCCGACGCCCGGTTCGGCGAACGATGAAATATGAAGTTCGTCTGGCTGGTGGCGAACTCGATTCCGTGCCGCTCGAACGCCCCGATCATACGTGCCCGTTCGCGCTCATTGTGGGCCACCCGGGCAGAAACCCGGTCCTGATGGTTGAGAGCTTCAGCCGCGGCTGCTTGGGCGATCGCCGTGACCGGGAACGGTGCCTGGGTCTTGCGCAGCGAGCGGAGCGTGTCAGGCCTCCCGACCGCGTATCCGACCCGCAGCCCGGCTAATCCGTAGACCTTGGAGAATGTGTGCGTAACGACCACATTGTCGCGTTGGAGCGCCAGCGGAATTGCGGTAGAGAAATCGGTGGCGCCCGCGTAGTGCAGATAGGCCTCGTCTACCACGATGAGGACTCGATCGGGCACTTGATCGATGATCAATCGCACATCCTCGGCCGGCAGGTGGGGTCCGGTCGGATTATTGGGATTTCACAAATACAGCAGGGTGGTGTCCTCCCGAACCGCTTCGACGAGTCGCTGCGGGTCATGGACCCAGGTATCCGTCAGTGGGACCTCGAGTGGTTCTGAACCGGCGATGTGGGTGACGATCCGGTAGAGAACGAAAGAAGGCGACGCACACACCGCCGATGTGCCGGATCCGCCCATCGCCAGCCCGATCGAACGCAACAGGTCGGAGCTCCCGCCACCAAACCAGAGGTGATCCTCTGGAATGCCGAGGTGTTCGGCGGTGGCCGCCCGCAAGGCTCGCTGATCGTTGTCCGGATAGCGGTTGACGCCGCCACCGGCCACGGCCATTGCCTCGATCACTTCGGGACATGGAGCAAAAGGGCATTCGTTGGAAGCGAGCTTGGCGATGTCGCTGATACCCGACTCGGCAGCCACCTCTTCGATCGACCTGCCCGGTGTGTACGGGACGATCTGGTCGAGATCAGAGCGGAATCGGGGCACAAAGAGAAGATAGCAATAGGCAATAGGCAATAGGCCCAGAGTTACGGGTCGCGGGTCGCGGGTTATCCCCTGGCTCCTCCTGTGAAGTTCCAGGCAGCCAGGTGCATCGTGGGCGCGTGCACCATTCTCGGCCCGTACTCCGAATCGGCCAGGCGCGGGTCGTTGCCTATCGCCAGAACGTTTCCCTCACGCAGAGTCTCGAAGAAGGACTCTGTGAACCGCAGGTTCGATACCGGTCGGGTCACCTTTCCCTCCTCGATGAGGAAAGTTCCGTTGCGGGTCAAACCGGTCACGTAGAGGGTCGTCGGGTCGAGAATGCGGCAGTAGTTGAACTCGGTAACCAGCAATCCTCGCTCAATCGAGGCGATCATCTCCCGTTCGGATCGGTCGCCGCCCCCGATGAACAGGTTCGTGGGTGCCGGTCCGAACCAGGTCGAGAACTCCCAGTCGTGCCCGGTCGAGGTCACCTTCATCTGGGCAGCCGTGCGGCGATCGTGCACGAACCCACGGCTCACTCCATCGACGATGAGGTCGACCGGCAGCTTCGGGTTCCCTTCCCAGTCGACCGGAAGGCCAAGCGCGGCCGGATCGGTGACGTCGTCGCGCACCGACACCTTCGGATCAAACTGTGGTTCCCCAACCACCACCTGCGTCCTCCCTTCAGACGCCGCTTTCCCGCCGAAGGCGTACAACCCGACAAACGCCCCGATTGTGGCGACACAGTTGGGGCGAAGTACCACCTCATAGGAACCCGGGTCGACGTCGACGGCACCTACCGCAGCCCGAGCGATCCCGGCTGCCTCCGCCCCAACCGCGGCGCCGTCGAGTGCGGCGAGCGACCTGGAGGCGCGGTGCGCCTTACCCGCCGAGGTCGGAGTCTGGTGGATGCCGTCGAGGACAGCCGACGTGGCCGCACCCTCGAAGCGAAAGCCGAGGTGATTCGCAACCGCCAGAATTTCTTCGGTCGTATCGCAGAACCCGGCCGCGGAGAGTCCGCCGCCGGCTCCGATGAAGTCCGCCACGACCGCCGCCCGCTCCCCGGGGTCGGCCGCCGCGGTTGCCGGATCGTAATGATCGACCGCCGGGACTTGGCCCGGCGGAGCAAACCCGGTCCAGTACTCATCGACGGGATTCAGCGCCACGGCAGCGAGCGCCGCCGCCACCAACCGCTCGATCGAGGCATGGTCGGTGAGGGTCGTGGCGGTCCGGGCGGTTCTCCCGCCGTCGGCGAGATCGAGCGTCAGAACTGCGCTGTCCTCCGCAACGTTCTGGTGAATGAACGAGTTGGCGAACCGGGTGAGTGCTTTGCGGGTCACCCGGATGTTTGCCTGCGCTTCGATACCCGCAGGCACCCGTTCGACGACCTCCTCGCAGAGCTCGAGAAGACGCCTCATCCCAACACCCCCACCCGTACTTCGTGAAAACGGGCCGGTGCAGCACTGTGCCCGGTATGTCCAACCTGAGCCGGTTGGCCCTTTCCGCAGTTGGGCGTCCCCCAGTGGATCCACTCGTCGCCACCGGCCAAGCGATCGAGCGAGCCCCAGAATTGAGGCGTGATTCCGGTGTAGGTCGGGTTTCTGAGCATCCTCCCAATCCGGCCGTCTTTGACTTCCCAGCCAATTTCGCAACCGAACTGGAAGTTCAACCGTCGATCATCGATCGACCAGGATCGATTGGTCTCCATCAGGATCCCCTCCCTCGTATCGGCGACGATCTCTTCGAGAGAGTGCGGGCCCGGCTCCAAACCGACATTCGTCATACGGACCATGGGGATCCGCGCATGTCCATCTGCTCGTACCATCCCACCCGGCGGAAGGCCGGCAATGGAGGCGGTATCCCGCCCGGAGAGGACCCCAACCCAGATCCCTTCGGAGACGATCGGAACGCGTTGAGCGGGAGTTCCCTCGTCGTCGAAACCAAACGTTGCGAGGGCGCCGGGAATCGTGGCGTCGGCATTGATGTTCATGAGTTGCGATCCGTAGCGAAGTTTGCCGAGTTGGGCGAGGTCGAGGAAAGACGTCCCGGCGAAGGCAGCCTCCCACCCCAGGATGCGATCGAGTTCGGTCGCATGACCGACCGACTCATGAATCTGGAGGGCCAGTTGACTGCCGTCCAGGATTACGTCGGTGACGGCCGACGGACATCGATCGGCCTTCAGTAGCGCGGCGGCTTCCTCGGCGACCCTCGCCGTATGGCCCGGCAGGTTCCACTTGCGGATCACCTCATATCCGCCCGTCTCATACTGTCCAAACGACTGTGGATACGAGCGGGCTTGCGACTCTGCCTCGCCGATAGCGAGTGCGTCCATCCCGCCTCCGGACTCAACGATGTGCTGACTGATCCGGTGACCTTGTGAAGACACAAACCACTTGCTCGTATCCCAGAATTCGAGCTTCCCGCTCGTTCGTGAGATCCCCTCGCCGGCCATCATTTGAGCCGTCAGGTCGACGAGCAGATCCGCTTTCTCGCTTACCGCAACCGAGAACGGGTCGACTTCGACGGGAGTCGCATACGACGCTTCAACCACCGGAACATCGGCCAGCGGCAGTGCTTGTCCGGGGACCCGAGCAGACGCGGCGGCGATGGCCGCCGCCCGCTCCCCGGCGGCGCGGGATTGCTCGAAGTCGTTGACGGCGAAGAAGCCCCACGAGGAGCCGATCAGTGCTCGCACGCCGACACCGGCCTTCTCATCCTCGCTGATTCGGCTGATGTGCCCGTCCGCCGCATCGAGTCGTTGATGACGGGTCACTACCGTCCGCGCATCGGCATAGGTTGCACCCGCCGCCAGGGCCCCTTCGACGGCCGCCATTGCTGGATCGAACACAAGACCTCCATTGGACCAACCTTCACAGAGACAGATTACGCGTTCAGCCACCCGGGAGCATCGCCGGAAGTTGGCGGTAGGCAGTAGGCAGTAGGCAGTGCAGCTAACCTGCCGCGGTCATGTCCCGTACTCACGTCAGCGTGTTCGGGTCGTCCCAGTCGCAGCCGGGCGAACCTGATTACGAGAACGCCGTCACCCTCGGTGGGCTTCTCGCCGGGCGCGGCCACACGGTCATCAACGGCGGTTACGGCGGCCTCATGGAGGCGGTTTCGGTGGGAGCCGCCCGAGCCGGGGGCGAAGTGATCGGCGTAACCGCACCGACCGTGTTCCCCGGGAGATCGGGAGCGAATGGCTATCTGACCTCCGAGCGGCCGGCCCCCGACCTAGTGACCCGGATCGGCGCAATGCTCGCCATGTCTGATGCCGCGATCGCGCTGCCGGGATCCCTCGGGACACTGACCGAGCTCGTCGTGACATGGAACCTGAACTTCGTGGCGTCTTTCTCCGGAAGGACCCCGATCCCGCTCATCACAGTCGGCGCACCGTGGTCGGAACTCGTTCCGCTGCTCACCGACCGGGTCTCGACCAATGGGAATCTCGTTACTTGTGTCGACACCGTCGAAGATGCGGTAGCTCAACTCGATGCGCAGATGCCATAGAATCAAGGATGTAGCGAAGTAGCCTGCATGATCGCCAACGCATGACGAACACAAAGACGACTCCAAGTAAGAGTCCCGGCCGGAATCCGGCAGGCCGGCATAGGGCGCGCACCTTCTTCGACCATCTGCTCAGGGCTCAACAGCGCGCCTGCCGCAGAGGGCACCATCGCTACGGGAAGTCGATCCCAATCGGAGCCGGGATTCACCGAAGCTCATGCACAGCGTGCGGCAGCGTTTCGATCGACCTGCGAGACGCCCCCGACCCACTTCGACCGCCCAGCCTCATCCGGCGGCCGTCGGTCCGACCCCGAGCCTGACACCGGTGGCAGAAATCCTGGCCTCGGGGGGCGTCGTCTGGCGGTTCGCCGGCGACGACCTGGAAATCCTATTGATACACCGTGATCGCTACGGCGACTGGACGCTTCCCAAGGGAAAGCTCGACCCGGGCGAGTCCGACCTCGAGGCGGCTCTCCGGGAGGTTCGTGAGGAGACCGGCATGGTCTGCCGACCCGGAGTCCCGATCGGCACGATGCGATACGGGCTCAGCAACGGGAGCACCAAACGGGTGCACTACTGGTCGATGCAGGCGATCGATGGGGGCTTCGCTCCCAACAACGAGGTCGATGAGATCGTGTGGGCGAATCCGGCGGCGGCGGGTCGAATCCTCACCTACGAACACGACCGCGATCTGATCGCCTCGCTTCAGGACAACTGGTGGCAGCTGACCGGGCGGATCTACCTCATCCGGCACGCTACCGCAGGACGGCGCAAGGATTGGAAGGGCGATGATATGAAGCGCCCGCTGAGCAACCTGGGGTGGGAACAAGCGCAGGAGATCGGCACGTTTCTGGCCGATACCCAGGTGTCGCGTCTGCTCACCAGTAGCTATACCCGCTGCCGGCAGACCCTCGAGCCGGCCTCCAAACTGCTCAACATCACTATCGAGAGGCATCGCGCCCTTCTCGAAGGGGCAGGAACGAAACAACTCGAGAAGCTCCTGAGCAAGATCGGGAATACACCGTCGGCCCTGTGTACACACGGCGACATCGTCCCGGCCATTCTCGAGCGCCTGCGTGCAGGCGGTACAACGCTCGAACACGACCTCCAATCCGCCAAAGGCTCCATCTGGGCGATCGATGTCGTTGACGGCAGCTTTCCGACCGCGCGGTACATCGCGCCTTTCGCGTAGGGCCGGCAGGCGCCGATCGACCGGTAGGAATCGATCGCCGTACAATCACGCCATGGCCATGCTCCGCGACCGTTTCCCGATTCTCGATGACTATGCCTACCTCGTGAGCCATTCGCTGGGTGCCATGCCGGATGATGCCTCCGAAGAACTGGCGCGCTACGCCCTCGAGTGGGCGACCAGAGGCGTGCAGGCGTGGAGTGAGGGGTGGTGGGAGACCTCGGTTACGATCGGCGACGAGATCGCTCCGATCGTCGGAGCTCCGGCCGGATCGATTGCCATGATGCAAAACGTGACGGTGGCCGAGGCGGTCGTCGCCTCCTGCTTCCGTCTCCACGAGTCCCGCAACCGTGTCGTCTTCTCCGAGCTGAACTTCCCCTCGGTCATGTACCTCTGGCACAACGTCCCCGGTGCGGAGATCAAACAAGTGAGAAGTTGGGATGGGATCACGGTTCCCACCGAGACGTTCCTGGATGCCATCGACGACCGCACCGCAGTCGTCGCACTCAGCCACGTCCTCTTCAAGAGCGCCTACGTGCAGGACATCGCGGCCATCACCGAACGCGCCCATGAGATGGGAGCGATGGTGGTCCTGGATTGCTACCAGTCGGCCGGGACCCTCCCCTTCTCCCTGACCGACCTCAACGTCGACTTCGCGGTGGGGGGATCGGTGAAGTGGTTGTGCGGAGGGCCGGGTGCAGGATGGCTGTATGTGCGGCCGGATCTCCATGCGGTGCTGCGGCCCGGCCTGGTCGGCTGGCAGGCGGACGCCGACCCGTTCGCCTTCCACCCGGGCGGTATCACCTATGCCGAGGGTATCTGGCGCTTCCTATCTGGAACGCCGAACGTCCCCGCCTGGTACGCGGCGCGCGCCGGTTACCGGATCGTGCGGGAGGTCGGGATGGAGGCGATCAGGGCCTCGTCGCTGATCATGACCCAGCAGGTGATCGACATGGCCGACCGCCTCGACATCCCCATCCGGACCCCGCGCGATCCGGATCTGCGCGGCGGGACGGTCACTCTGGGAGTCGATGACGAGCAGCGAGTAGTCGCCCGACTGATCGAGCGCGGGGTGATCGTCGACGGTCGACCCGGCGCCGGCGTGCGGGTTGGACCGCATTTCTACAACAACGCCGACGACCTCAACCGCCTCGAAGAGGCGCTGAAGGCGGCCCATATCGGCTGATCGCCGGGCGCGCTAAAGGTTTTTCTCCAGATCCCGAAACGTCAGTAGAAGTAACACCTTGCTGGCTGGTAGAGGGAGCTCACGATGCGACGAATCGCAGTTGTAGGAATGATCATCTCGGGATTGGTAGCACTGCCGCTCATCGCCGGGGCGGCAGCCGGAGGCACTAACAAGGTGCAGGTGTGTCATTTCCCGGACGGCGGCGGAGATCCGCACGAAATCGTGATCGCCGAGAAGGCACTGAAGGGGCATGCCAACCATGGCGACATAGTGGGTGCTTGTCTGGAACGCGATTCGCTCCCACCCGTCAACACTCCACCCGTCGCGGTGATCGCACCCATTGACTGTGGAGCTTTCTCATGTGACATGGTTCTTGATGGGACCGACTCCTTCGACGATGAAGGCGATCCACTCACATTCGCCTGGACCGTGGTGGGGACATCGAACACATACAGCTCCAGCGAAGCGTTCTGGTACATCAACGCCCCACCGGCGGACACGTACGAGGTCACCCTCGTCGTTTCAGACGGAGAACTGTCAGACACCTCCCAGACCACGGTCGTTGCCCCGTAACCCTCCCGCGCTGAACGGCGTCGAGGCGGCCCACCCGGGCCGCCTCTTCGCGTCCGGATACAATCACCCGGAACCAAGTGAGGAGCCGGTGTGGTTGAGGTCGCCAGAGGAGAACTGTTCCTGGGAGGGACGCTCGATCCCGAAACGGGTGAGCGCGATGACGGGCAGGTCCTCTACGAGGCACACCAATTGACGACCCACGGGGTCATCGTCGGCATGACCGGGTCCGGCAAGACCGGCCTGGGCATCGTGGCACTCGAGGAGGCGCTGCTTTCGGGTATCCCGGCGTTGATCATCGACCCGAAGGGCGACATGGGGAACCTGTTGCTCAACTTCCCGCTCTTTCAACCCTCGGACTTCCGTCCGTGGATCGATGAGGGCGAAGCCAGACGCAAGGAGGTCACCCCCGAGGTACTGGCGACCCAGACCGCCGATCTCTGGAAGAACGGCCTGGGTTCGTGGGACATCGGCCCGGATCGCATGACCGCCCTCGGCACCGGCGCCGGGTTCACCATCTATACCCCGGGATCGACGAGCGGCATCCCGCTCAACATCATCGGCTCGCTGGCCGCCCCCGCCATCGACTGGGACTCCGACGCCGAGACCGGCCGCGACGAGATCGAGGGCTTCGTCTCCAGCCTCCTGGTGCTGGCCGGAATCGTCGCCGATCCGATCTCCAGTCCCGAGCACATCTTGCTCGCCAACATCATCGAAAAGGCGTGGCGGGAGGGCCGCAGCCTCGACCTGGCCACTTTGATCGGTCAGGTCCAGGAACCGCCCATTCGCAAGCTGGGCGTCTTCGACCTCGACACGTTCTTCCCGAAGAAGGAGCGTACGAAGCTCGCCATGCGCCTCAACGGCCTGGTGGCCTCGCCGTCGTTCGCCTCGTGGCTCGAAGGCCCTCCGCTCGATGTGCAAACGCTGCTGTATGAACCGGACGGGCGCCCGAAAGCCTCGGTGCTCTACCTCGCCCACCTGTCCGATGCCGAGCGCCAATTCGTCGTCACCTTGCTGCTCTCGAAGGTCGTCACCTGGATGCGCACGCAAGCTGGGACCTCGGATCTGCGGGCTCTGATCTACATGGACGAAGTGTTCGGCTTCGCTCCCCCGACCGCCGAACCGCCCTCGAAGAAGCCCATCCTGACCATCCTCAAACAAGCCAGAGCATTCGGCGTCGGGATGTTGCTCTCCACCCAGAACCCGGTGGACCTCGACTACAAGGCGATGTCGAACGCAGGGACCTGGATGATCGGCCGCCTTCAGACAGAACGGGACAAGGCGCGCATCGTTGAAGCTCTGAAGTCTGCCTCCGGCGAGGTCGACGTCCCGATGTTCGACAGGCTGATCTCCGATCTCGGGAAACGGGAGTTCGTGCTCCACAGCACGCGCTCCAAGGCCCCCTCCGTGTTCACGACCAGATGGGCAATGTCGTACCTGGCCGGGCCTCTGACCAGAGACCAGGTCGCCGAACTCATGAAGGACGCCCCTGCCTACGAAGCGCCGGCCACTGCACCAATAGGCGAAACGGCTGCACCCGTGGTAGGCGAGGACGCCACGGTCGTGATCCCTGAGATCGCACCGAAGATCTCCGTCTACCACCTCGATCCCGCCGCTCCCTGGGCAAACGAGGTCGGCGCGTCGTCCACGGGTCGCCGTTACGAGGCCGGAATCGTTGCTCGGGTGCATCTCACCTACGACGACCAATACGCCGCAATCGACCACGACGAGGAGTGGGAAGCAGTGTTCTTTCCCCTCGGCAAGAGCTTCGATGCCGGCACTGCCAGAGCAGTCGACTACGACGACCGGGACCTCCGCTCCGAGCGGACGGATGACGCCACGTACGTGCTGCCGGACGCTCCACTCGACTCGGCCTCGTACTTCACGTCCGTGTCGACGGACCTGAAGAACCACCTCCTGCGAAATCGGAGCGTAGAGATCTTCAAGAACCCGGGGTTGAAGCTCTATTCAAGGGTGGGCGAGACGACGGATGAGTTCTCCGAGCGATGCGGGGCGGCGGCCGAGGACGCCGCCGACGCGGACATCGCCAAACTCAAGGACCGCTACGAGGTCAAGATCAAACGAGTCAAAGATCAACTCGTCGCCACCGAACGCCGGGTGCGTGAACTCGAAACCGACGTCGAAGGCAAGCGCCAGAGCGAGTTGCTCTCGGGAGCGGGCGACCTGCTCTCGGTGTTCCTCGGAGGCCGGCGCCGCTCCGGCGGCCTCGGCCGCGCCGCCCGGCGCCGGTCATCAACCTCCAGTACACAGGAGCGCCTGCGAACGGCCGAACAGAAGATGGGCGACCAGCACGCCGAACTCAATGCCATCGAAGACGACCTAGCCACGGATGTGCTGGAGATCACCGAGAAATGGGATGCCATCGCATCGGAAATCGAGACGGTCGAGATCGGACTCGAAAAGACAGATATCAGCGTCGATGAGGTGGCGGTGGTCTGGATCCCGGTGGAATGAGCCAAGAAGGTTCCAGGTAGCAGGTTGCAGGTAGCTGGTAGCACGTCGAAAGAGGTTCTCGGTCATAGGTTCTGGGTTCTATGAGCGCCCATGAATCGGGTGACAGCTCCGGTGCCGTTTCATTGTGCCGGAACTAGCCCACCGGAAGTCGAAGGGGAGGGCAGCCGGCAGCAGCAAAACCCAAAACCTAGAACTCAGAACCTCCTGACGTTCGGAACCTACTCGGCTGTCAGTCGTTGTCAGACAGAAGCACCCAGAGCAGGTCCTTGATCGACACGATGCCGAGGAGCTCGTTGTCCTCCATCACCGGGAGATGCCGATAGCCGATCTCGAGCATCCATTTGGCAGCATCGCGGACTTCGCTCTCCGGCGAAGTGACATCGGGGTCCACGGTCATCCAGTCCCGCACCAGTTCATCGGTCGGATCGACCCCATCGGCAGCCGCCCGCAGAAGGTCGCGCTCGGTGAGGATCCCGGTTAGTCGAGGTCCATCGATGACCGCGATCGAACCGACACCTGCTCCGAGCATGGCATCAGCAGCATCCCGCAACGTTGTTTCCGGTCCGCACACTTCTGTGCGACCACCAACGAGTCCGTGGAGTTTCACAGCACGACCTCCCTATTAACCGTCACCCTAGATGGCGCGCGCCGGGTTGTGTTCATGGGGCATCGATGATCCGACCCGGATCGACGACTCCGGCGAGGACATCACGAATGCTCAAAATGCCGATCAGCTCATCCTCGACCACCGGGAGATGGCGGTAGCCGATCTCGAGCAGGTACTCGGCGGCGGCAAAGACCTCGGTATCGGGCGAGAAGACATCCGGATTGAACGTCATGCAGCAGCGGACCGGTTCCGTGTCGACGTCATAGCCGCGGGCAACGGCCTCGAGCACGTCGCGCTCGGTGACGATGCCGACGAAGCGCTCCTCGTCCAGCACGCCCATCGACCCGACACCCGCCGATGTCATCTCCTTGGCGGCCTGAGCAATCGTGATGTGGGCTCCGCACACCTCGGGTGGCGTCGAGAGCAGGTCTCTCAGTCGCACAATGTGCCTCCTTCGCAATTCAGGCTAGCGACGTGTGGCGGTCGCGATGCGGCGACCGATCAAGGGTGAGACCCACGCAGAAGAGCGGGCCCGTAGGCCCGCTCTATTCGACTCGCGACCGGTATCTCGCGATTAGACGAGATCCTGCTCCCGGATCCCGAATGACGGGTGACGGAGGCGGCACAGCGCCAGCTTCTCGAGTTGCCGGATCCGCTCGCGCGTTAGGTTGAACTCCTCACCGATCTCTTCGAGGGTCCGGGGAACGCCGTCGTAGAAGCCGTAGCGGAGAGCAAGGATGCGCCCTTCGCGTTCCGGCAACCGCTCGATCGAACGGCGCAGGCTGTTGGCGACGTCCATCTCTTCGGTGATCTGCACCGGGTCGGCGGCGTCCTCATCCTCGATGAAGTCACCGAGTTGGGCGCCGTCTTCACCGACCGGTTGCTCGAGCGAAACCGTGTCGGCCACGCCGAGCGCCAACTCGACTTTGTCGACGGTGACGCCTGCCTCTTCAGCGATTTCCTCGGGCTTGGGGTCGCGGCCCAACTCGGCCTTGAGGCTCGCCTGGGCGGCGCGCACGGCGGCCAGCGTGTCGTGCAGATGCACAGGGATACGAACGGTCCTGGACTTGTCTGCGATGGCACGGGTGATCGCCTGGCGAATCCACCAGGTGGCGTACGTAGAGAACTTGAAGCCCTTGCGCCAGTCGAACTTCTCAACCGCACGAATAAGGCCGAGGTTGCCTTCCTGGATCAGGTCGAGGAAGTCGATACCCGATGTGTTTGCGTATCGCCGGGCGTTGGCTACGACGAGACGGAGGTTGGCAGTGAGGAAGGCGTCTTTCGCCTCCTTGCCCTTCCTGGACTTGCGACGCAGCTCGAGTTCTTCCTTCTTGCCTTTGAACTCACCGTTCTCGAGCTTGGCAGTTGCGTCCTCACCCGTTTCGATCTTCTGGGCGAGTTCAACCTCTTGCTCGGCGGTGAGAAGGTCATACTCACCGATGGCCGTGAGGTACTGACTGACGAGGTCGGTCGTCAACCGGCCGCGTTCGTCTGTCAGCTTGCTGGCGCGGTCGCGTTCGCGCTTGGCACGGGCATCGGCAGCTTTCGAACGCGCAGGACGCGTCTTCTCAGCAGGTGGCATTGGGGGTGTCCTCCATCAGGGGCGAGGATGGAAACGTTTCCATCGCTCATTCAGACCGCACTATGACATACATCGGCACTCTTGTGAACCCCCTTTCTTGCTCGGACATTTCATCAGGCTGTCCACAGGTTTCCAGCCTTCCATCCACAGGGTTACCCACACATGTTGACGGGTGACTGTGCACAACGGAACTGTCGACTGAGCCTGGTCGGCGGTAATCGACCTTTCGCGGGTACCCGAGCAGGAGGCTACGGAAGCGAGAAGGTTGCGACCACGGGCAAATGGTCCGAGACCGACAGCGTATCGGCGGCGCGCACGGCGTGGTCCTTCAACCCGAGGGCGGGATCGAAGAACAGGAAGTCGATGGTCCGATCCGGGCCTGCCACCGCCGGGTCGTTGGGATAGTGCGTGTACCAGGCGGCGGCGTCGACGCCGTTCGCCTCGTCCAACGACGGCACCGACGGATAGTCGTCGGTCAGGACCGTCAATTCGCTGTCGGCCTCGTAATAGACCCGTTGATCGGGAGGCAGATTCTCGAACTGAGGACCGGGCGGAAGCAGGTTGAAGTCTCCGCCGATCACCCACGGGTTCCCGGCCGCGCTGAGGTCGTCGAGCAATCCCTTGGCGAGAGCCACCTGCTGCTGCATCGTGTCACTACCCTGCGCGAAAGCATCGAGGTGGGTGTTCAGCAGGGCGAGGGCGGGGCCGCCCTCCACAGGCAGACGAACTTCCAGGATCGCTCGCCGGAAGTTGAACTGCTTCGTCAGTGGGTCGGACGGCATGATCGGCAACTGATGACGGGTCGCATCGTCGATCCGGTACCGAGAGATGGTCGACAGTTTCATCCCGGCCGAGCCCATGATCCGGGGATGCGGCACGAACCGCGCCTGCCAGTAAAACGCGCTGGCCGAGCAGGCATAGTCATCGGGCAGCATTCCAAGCAGTCTCGCCAACTGATCTTCTTGGTCAGTACGGGAGGCTCCGTCATCGACTTCCTGAAGCAAGATCACATCGGGTGACTCGTCTGCGATGACGCGGGCGACTTCCTCGAACGTGGATGTGATTGCGGTCGCCGACGGTCGCTCATCGGGTCCAGACTCATCGAAGAGGTCGTACCAGAAGACATAACCCTTGCCCGCCATGTACTGGACGTTCCAGGACATCACTTGGAGATCCTGACCCGGTTGCAGGGTAGGAGTTCCCTCGGGGCAAGTGACGGTTTCCGCGCGGACCGCCGGGGGATGAAAAGTGGTGAGCCACACGGCCGCCGCCAGCACCACGACCACCGCCAGCAAACCAACCAGGATTCGCCGCGCCCACTTCACAACCCACCTCCATATATCGCGTCACTGTAGGCGGCCCGGCGTCCATCCTCACTTTCTCCGCAATGCTATGGATCACCACGCGCCACTGCATTGCCGAGAAAACATCGGGGGATTTCTCCGCAATGCTGGGGATCACTACGCGCCACTGCATTGCCGAGAAACCTCAGAAGATCAACTCGCCGGATTCAGTTGCCAGACCCACCCGATGCACCCCCGGCGGTCCATCGACGATGCGAAGGTTGAGATCGTTCGGACCAAGCCATCGTTCGATCTTTCGAACGTCACCGCCCAGCTCCACCCAGGCGATACGTCTCGGTCCGACGCGATGTGATGCCGTCAGACGGCCCGGATGGTCCTGTGGATCGACGTCCCACTCGATGAAAAAGGGCAGGCCCTTTTCGAGCCCGACATCCATGCCGAGTAGTCGCCAATTCAGCTCGCCACCATCCGGCCGCGTTCTGGACATCGCCACCGGGGCGAGATCGAGCCTCCGACCCTCCGCCTCGATGTCCCACGTGCGCAAGCAAAGCCCTGACAACGAGCCGGGCGACGAATGGGCGCCGACCCAGAGTCCGAACGGACTCTCCGCCGCTTCGAGAGGATCCACCACCGCAACCAACTCGAGGTAGTCGTGCCCCAGCGGCACGAGCCGGTTGGCCGTGCCGTGACCGGAGTGACGCCCTCCGGCAACAGAGTCCAGCCCCTGCTCAGCCAGAAGCAGGTTCGACGCGGCATCGAGATCAGGAACCGCCCTTATCACGTGGTCGAAACGCAACACCCCATCGATCCTACGCGTCGCCCACCCGGGAGCGCCGGGCCCACCGCTCGGCCCCTTGTCGTAGAGTCGATTGCAGCCAATCGAGGAGAGACGCAGTGCGCACGGTGGTGGTGACGGGTGGCAGCGGAAAGGCAGGCAGAGCTTGTGTTGCCGATCTACTCGAGCAGGGTTACAAGGTCGTCGATGTTGACATCGCCACGTCGCGCGACCCAGATGCATCGACCCTGGTCGCCGACCTCACGGATCTCGGCCAGACGATCGAGGTATTGAGCGCCGCCGATGCCGTGGTCCATCTGGCCGCCATACCCGCCCCCAATATCCTGTCGGACGGCGAAACCTTCCGGATCAACATGATGAGCACGTACAACGTGTTCACTGCCGCCGCGCTACTCGAACTCGAGAAGGTCGTCTGGGCATCGTCCGAAACCCTGATCGGCATCCCTTTCGAGCGGCGCGACCCGGAATACGCCCCCATCGATGAGGAGCATCCCCTCCTGCCCGAGTTCCACTATGCCCTCTCGAAGCTGGCCGGAGAGGTCATCGCAGCCCAGTTCAACCGGTGGCACGGAATCCCCTATCTGGGCCTTCGCATCTCGAACATCATGGAACCCGACGACTACCAGCGGTTTCCGGATTGGCAGGACGATCCGATGATTCGCAGGTGGAATCTCTGGGGATACGTAGATGCCCGCGACGTTGCGCAGGCCGCCCGGCTAGCCCTCCAATCCGATCTGACCACGGCTGACAACTTCCTGGTGGCAGCTGCCGACACGTGCATGGAACGATCGAGCATGGACCTGATGTCACAGGTGTTCCCCGACGTCCCCATGATCAGGCGGGTGGACGGCACCGAGACACTGCTGTCGATCGAGAAGGCGCGAGCCATGCTGGGCTATGCGCCACGGCACGCCTGGCGCGACGAACTCGGCTGAGCCCCTGCACAAACCGCAACGGTCGCTACGGTGACCGGCATGCCCAACCGCCTTGCCGACGAGACTTCCCCGTACCTACGCCAGCATCAGGACAATCCGGTCGACTGGTACCCGTGGGGAAACGAAGCGTTCGAACATGCACGCCTCCACGACAAGCCGGTCCTCCTCTCGGTCGGTTATTCCGCCTGCCATTGGTGCCATGTCATGGCGCACGAGTCGTTTGAGAACCCGGAGACCGCGGCCCTCATGAACGATCTCTTCGTGAACGTCAAGGTCGACCGGGAAGAACGACCCGACGTCGATGGGATCTACATGAACGCCGTGCAGGCGACCACCGGCCGAGGTGGATGGCCGATGACCGTCTGGCTCACGCCCGACGGCAAGCCGTTTTTCGCCGGGACCTACTACCCGGCGGACGACCGCCACGGTATGCCGTCCTTCCGACGAGTCATAGCAGCGGTGGCTGAGGCCTGGTCGGAGCGCCGGGAAGGTATCGAAGAGCAGGCCGCCCACCTCACCGAATCCATCTCCCGCGAACTGCCTGCGGCCGAATCCGTCCCGGGGCGAAGTGCGCTGGAAGCCGCCTACCGCCAGATCGAGGCGGCGTACGATCCGGTTGCCGGAGGCTTCGGAGGTGCACCGAAGTTTCCCCAGCAGCCCGTTCTCGAGTTCTTGTTGCGGGCGGCGGGCCGGTCCTGGGCACCACGGGCGGAGGAGATGGTCCGCACCACGCTGGAGAAGATGGCGGCCGGGGGCCTCCGCGACCACGTCGGCGGCGGATTCTCGCGATACTCCGTAGACGCCAACTGGAGCATCCCTCACTTCGAGAAGATGCTCTACGACAACGCTCAACTTGCTCGCTTGTATTTGCGGGGCTGGCAGGTGACGGGCCGCGCCGGCTTCCGGGCCACCGCGATCGAGACTTTGGAGTACCTGCTGCGCGACCTCCGACATCCGGACGGTGGGCTCTTCTCCGCTGAGGACGCCGATTCTGAGGGCGTGGAGGGGAAGTTCTACGTCTGGACCGATGAGGAGTTCGACTCGGCGGTCGGCACCGGCGCGACAGTGGCAGGGACATACTTCGGCGTCACGAGTGATGGAAATTTCGAGGGCGCCAATCACCTACAGCAGACGCTCACTCTCGAGGAAACGGCGATCCGCTTCGGGATCTCGAATGAGGAAGCCGCGTCGGCCATCGCCACTGCCAAGGAGCAACTGTATGAGCGCCGGGCGACCCGGATCCGGCCGGGCCTCGATGACAAGGTGGTCACAGCCTGGAACGGTCTGGCGTTGCGGGCGCTGGCGGAAGCGGGCGCCATCCTCGATGAGCCCCGGTACCTCGACAACGCGCGACAGAACGCTCGATTCGTACTGGACAGGTTGCGCAACGCCGACGGGCGACTGCTCCGATCGTGGGGCAAGGGCAACGCCAGGATTCCAGGCTTCCTGGACGACTATGCCGGATATGCCATCGGGCTATTCACCCTCTATCAGGCGACCGGCGAAATTGAGTGGTACGAGGAAGCCGAGCGTCTAACGCGATCGATGCTGCAGCTTTTCGCCGATGACGATGGGCGGCTGTATTCCACAGGATCAGATGCGGAACGCCTGATCACCCGACCCAGGGATCAGATGGACAACCCAGTCCCATCCGGGACATCGCTGGCCGCCGAGGCGCTCATGTGGCTATCGCTCTACACCGGTGAGGCAGATCTGCGGGAGGCAGCCGAGCGGGCGATCTGTGACAGTGCAGCACTCGTGGAGCAATACCCCAGCGCGGTGGGCCACTTGCTGAGTCTGCTGACGTCGATGGACAGAGGACTGCTGGAAGTGGCCATCGTCGGGCCAGCGGCCGACGAACTGAGCCGGGTCATGTGGGAGGGGTTCCGACCCGGAGCGGTACTGGCGCTCGATCGGACCGGACGAGATGGTGAGACGGTGCCCCTCTTGCGTGATAGAGGCCCCGAGACGGGGACCCTTGCCTTCGTCTGCGAGGGTTTCGCGTGTCGGCTGCCTGTATCGGATCCAGACGCCCTACGCACCCAACTCGTCTGAATTCTCAGCAATGCTGTGAACTGTCACGCGCCATAGCATTGCGCAGAAACCTCAGACTGGATTCTCAGCAATGCTATGGATTGCCACGCGCCATTGCATTGCGGAGAAAACTCAGACGGGGGCGGGCTCCGACTCGAGTGCGGACGCACCGAAGAACACCAGAGCCAGCCACAACAAGTCGGCCAGCGTCAGGTGCGTCAGCTGCAGCCAGACCGGCGTTCCCAACAGGATGTTCGCCATGCCGGCCAGGAACTGCACGGCCACCAGACCCATGATGAGAAGCGCCAGACGGTGCGTGAGCTGTTTCGAAGCATCCGCCCCGAAAGTCCACGCCATCCAGCCCGTATACGCGCCGATCGCCACCGCGGCCACCGGGTGAATCACGCGCAACCTCGTGAGAAAGTGCTCGGCGTCGCCAAGTGCGCTCGACAACCCGTCCGCGATCGATTCCGAGGGAAACAGTGTGTCAGCCAGCGCCGTCACCCCACCGGTTGCCGAAATAACCACCACCCCTAAGAGAGCGAAACCCAGGTAGCCCGCCAGGCCGTTCCTGAACACCGGGCGAACCGGACCGCGACCGGACGCCAGCCAGGCCAGCACGGCCAGCGAACCAAGCAAGGCGAACGTGTTGACGAGGTGAACCGGGACCATGATCGTTCGTGCCGCCGACGCATCATCTGCCACCCACTCGGCCAGCACGAGCACAGCTCCGACCAGCGCCTCGGAGATCATGAAGATTCCCGACCACCAGGCAGCCTTGCGAATCTGGCTCCCTCGCGGGTAGTTGCGGAGCACCCAGATGGCAATGGCGGCCACCATGAGCGCCGCCGCCCCGCTAGTCACCCGGTGTGTGAACTCGACCATCCTGGCACCCTCGAGACCGCCGGGAATGACCTCCCCGTTGCAGGTGGGCCACGAGGGTCCGCATCCTGCCCCCGACCCGGTTGCCCGTACGTATGCCCCGTAGACAACAACCACGATGTTCACGGCCAGAGTGGCCCAGACGAACTTGGCGAATCGGGTCATGAGTCGGAGAGTAGCGAGTCGCGAGTTACGTATCGGTCGACCCGCCACGAAAACCCAAAAGCTCCCGCACTCCTGAACCGATACCTACTCCGTGACCAACTGGAAGCGCCTCTGGCGGCCGCTGAGCGCGGGAGCCGTCATCCTCGTGATGGCGTTCTTCCCGTTCGTTCGCAGCACGCGGGTTCCGCTCCTCGGCAATGTCGACCTCGGATTCCACGAACTGGGCCACCTAATCGGCTATCTAATCCCGATCTCCGAGCGACTCACCGCCGCCCTTGGATCCATCACGCAGATCGCCGTCCCCCTCGGCCTGGCCACCTACTTCCTCTGGTGGCGCACGGATCGAGTTGCAGGAGGACTGATGCTGGCCTGGGCAGGAACGTCGGCCTGGGATGCCAGCGTCTACATCGCCGACGCACCCTACGAACGCCTCCAGCTCATCGGTGGCGACCACGACTGGGCATTCCTGCTCGGCCCAACCGAATTCAACAACTACGCCGTCGCCGACGAACTCGCAGCATTCGTGGAATTCGTGGGCGGCTTGTCGCTGATCACCGGCCTGATCATTTGTCTGGCCGTCCCCATCCGCGGCTGGCTGGATAACCGGCGAGCTGAGGAATTCGCCGAACACACGTCCACGCTCCCGGTTCGAGAACCGAAGTGGCACGGTGAATCCCCCGACGGACCCTCCGGCAATACACTGCCCGGGTGATCCACGACAATGCCGCCGCCGCCATCGGCAACACTCCCCTGATTCGACTCTCCCGCGTCCATCCTCCCGGGAATCTCGTCGGCAAGATCGAGTACATGAATCCGGGCGGATCGATCAAGGAACGAATCGCCGTCTCGATGATCGATCGCGCGGAGGAACTCGGCCTCCTGGAACCGGGAGGAACTATCATCGAGCCGACCTCCGGCAACACCGGTGTGGGGCTCGCCATCATCGGAGCAGTGCGCGGGTATCGGGTCATCTGCACGGTGCCGGACAAGGTGTCGAAGGAAAAGCAGGATCTTTTGCGTGCGTACGGTGTCGAAGTGATCGAGACGCCGACCGAACTCCTTCCGGATGATCCCGACTCGTACTACGGGGTTGCCCGCCGACTCGTTGAAGAGGTTCCCGGCGCCTACTCGCCGAATCAGTACACGAATCCAGCCAATCCTCAGGCTCACTACCTGACCACCGGACCGGAGACCTGGGAACAGACGGATGGCCGGGTAGGTGTGCTGGCGGCCGGTGTCGGGACCGGCGGGACCATCACCGGTGCGGGTCGATTCCTCAAGGAGATGAACCCGGATGTCCTCGTGATCGGAATCGACCCCGCAGGCTCCATCTTCACAGCGCCGTCCGAGGCGCAGGTTCACCAGTACGACGTGGAGGGGGTCGGCGAGGATTTCTGGCCGGAGACCCTGGACCCCGGCGTCGTCGACGGGTACCGCATCGTCACCGACGCCGAGTCCTTCGCAATGACCCGCCGCCTGGCCCGCCTGGAAGGTCTACTAGTTGGGGGTTCGGGCGGGATGGCGGTTCACGGGGCCATTGAGGTCGCCGTCGAATATCCGGACCGATTGGTGGTCGTGATTCTCCCCGATTCGGGGCGAGGCTATCTGTCGAAGGTTTTCAACGATGACTGGATGCGGACACATGGATACGAGGTGGACTGATGCGATTCGAGACTGATGCCATTCATGCTGGCCAGCAGCCGGACCCCACGACCGGGGCCGTGGTAGTCCCCGTCTACGCCACCTCGACCTACGTGCAGGATGCGCCGGGCGAACATCGCGGGTTCGAGTATTCGCGCACCGGCAATCCGACCAGACAGGCCCTCGAGGTTGCCCTGGCCGCCCTCGAGGGTATCGGGGAAGACGAACCCGGAGGGGCGATCGCGACCTCTTCAGGAATGAGCGCCACCTCCATCATCGGCTACACACTCCGGCCGGGTGACCATGTCCTCCTTCCCAACGACGCATACGGGGGCACGTTCCGGTTCTTCGCCAGGGTTCTCGCCGAACAAGGAATCGAGTGGTCGGCGGTTGACATGACCGACGAGCGCCTGGTGCGTACGGCCCTCCGTCCGACGACCCGGGTGATCTGGGCGGAGACTCCCACCAACCCCATGCTGAGACTGGTGGACATCGCCGCGGTGGGAGAGGTTGCGCGAGAAGCCGACGCGATGTTCGTCGTTGACAGCACTTTCGCCACCCCTTACCTTCAGCGGCCGCTCGACCTCGGTGCCGACGTTGTGCTGCACTCGACGACGAAGTACCTGGGCGGCCATTCCGACGTCGTCGGAGGGGCTCTCATTACACGAGATCCCGACTTGTTCGCCCGGTTCAAGTTCCTCATCAATGCCGCCGGACCGATTGCAGGGCCGTTCGACGCCTGGCTCGTCTTACGGGGTCTGAAGACGCTGGCAGTTCGCATGGAGCGTCACTGCGCAAATGCCGGCCGCATCGCCCGCTTTCTCGAATCGCACCCGGGCGTCGTCGACGTCTTCTATCCCGGCCTCGAATCTCACCCGCAGCACGACCTCGCCGCCCGGCAGATGCAGGCCGGCGGCGGAATGATCTCTTTGATCCCAGCCGGCGGAATCAGTGCAGCCAGGCGCATCGCCGGCAGCACGAAGCTCTTCTTCCTGGCAGAGAGCCTGGGCGGGGTGGAGTCGCTCATCGAGGTTCCCGCCGCGATGACGCATCTCTCCGTCGATGGCACAGCACTGGAGGTGCCGGCCGATCTGATTCGTCTCTCCGTCGGGATCGAACACATCGATGATCTCCTCGAGGATCTCGATCAGGCCCTGGGTCACGGCGGTAGCTAGTGGCAGTCGGCCTCGGGAAAAGTGCTGGTCATTTCGCCTCAGGTGTGGCAGCATCTCTGCTACCAGAGAAAGGAGGTGGTCCGACTTGAGTGAATGTTTCTGTAGGACTCTGGAGGTGGCCGGACGCTAAGCGGCCATCGGTGCCGCTTGCAGCGAGGAAACCGCCTCGCTATCGGTAGCGACACCAACCCGGACCACCGGGACTGAGAGATCCGCGAGCTGGTCCTCTCGCGGCGCATGAAGTGTCTCTGGTCTTATCTCGCGAAGCGGGCTCCCTCGGGGGCCCGCTTCTCAATTCTCAGGGCCGGGCCAAAGAGGCAAAGTCAAAGGGGGACCCGGGATTCGGTGGCGCAATACGCCGCTGCGACACTCGCCCGACGCTCACCCCCGTCGAGATCGCCATCGCCTCGCGGTCTCCGCCGATGGAGCAGCACTTCAGGACGTAGTACTCATCACCTCCGGCCTGGCTCGCTCGGCGTGGCCGTGAAGGTCATCCTCAACTGAGGTCAAAGGGCCGGTTCGTCGAATATCAATCCGAATGCGTCGCGTGCTTCGCCGACCGCCCAGGTCAACACGATGAACATGAAGACCAGCAAGACGGCGGTCAAGATGATCCTCGTTCGATATGTTCGCAACTCTTCTGGATCATCGAGATACGAGGTGGGCCTGGACCGCAGAGAAACGGCGCTCGAAGCACGGTCGGTCGGTGGCCTCGAGGCGGGCCGGGCGGCGGAGACCACAGGATCAACCACTGTCTCCAGTCCCAGTTGCTCATCGCCCGGCGCCGGTGTCTGCGGGCGAGCCGATGCCGGAGGCTCGGGCACCCCAACCCCGACCACCGGATCGGTCACGGTCGGAGAATCGACCCGATCGACAGAAGGTTCCGGCTGCTGCGGATGAACCGTCTCCAGGGAGTCGCCGCTATCGGGACCGACCACCGGCTCGGTCACCGTCGGAGAATCGACCCGATCGACAGAAGGCTCCGGCTGCTGCGGATGAACCGTCTCCAGGGAGTCGCCGCTATCGGGACCGACCACCGGCTCGGTCACCGTCGGAGAATCGACCCGATCGACAGAAGGTTCCTGCTCGTCGGTGAGTTCCGCAAACGAAGGCTCTGGCTCCTCCTCATCAAAGGGCAAATCGGCTGGAAGAGGGCGACTGTCGTGCGCGACCGGTTCCCGACGAGGAAACAGCTCAGTCCGTTTCGGAGGCAAAGGTGATCGGGTGGGCTCATCGAGCGGCGCATCGATCAAAGGGATGAATGCAGGTCCCACGGCTTCGTCGGCAGCCGCCCCCTCCTGATCTCCAATGGCATTCTGAACTTCTTCGTTCGTCAGTCCCAGCACCGCCGTCAGTGCAGCCATTGCTGCTTGGTCTCCCGGAACGCCGCGGTCGCGCTCCCAGCTCCGAACCGCCGAGGGGGACCGGCCGACGAGTTCGGCCAGCCGCGCCTGGGTCAGGCCCAACGCTGCGCGCTGACGCTGAATCAAATCACCGAGTGAGAGTTGGCTCGACATGAACTGACACCAGATTACCCGGGCTGCGAGCCTGGGTGACTCTTCGCGAAGAACCGCTACTCTCCCGTGCGGAGGCGACCGAGCGCCTGGTGGGCTCCACGGTCTTCAAAACCGATGGGGGGCTGAAAGGTCCCCGGCGGGTTCGATTCCCGTCCGCCTCCGCCATTGAGCCTGCCGCCATCACCGTCCTCAGGGACGGGATGCGGTAGAGCTCCTTCTGTCGATACGAATTACAGAGCCAGCGGCGCCCCGTCGCGAAGCGTTGGTCTGCGCCTGATGTGTTCGTTTTGCGGGTCGAATGCCCAATCCCAGAATGCAGCTTGCGCCCTGGTAGCGGGCCGGTCGGTATCGCGAGCCATATACAGTGTCTTCTCCAGTTCGAGCCCTTCGACCTCGACGACGGCCAGCTTGCCCGTTTCGACCGCCTCGAGTGCGACCATGGCCGATACGAAGGCGACGCCGATTCCCTCCTGCACTGCCATACGAATGGCTTCTGCATTCCCGAGCGTCATGATCGTGTTGAGATGGTCGAGGCTCAGATTGTGCCACTCGAGGCCCTGCCGGACCGCATCGAGAGTGCCCGATGTCGATTCTCGGACGATGAAATGCTCCTCGGCGAGATCCTCAGGAAGAATTGGCTTCTTGGCTACTGCCCACCGATGATCCGGCGGCACAACCAGGACGATGGTGTCGGTCAGGAAAGGCCGGTACTCGACATCCTTGAACGGGATCCTCAGGCTCGTCAGCGCGATATGGGCATCGCCCCTCCGTAATGTATCGAGCGCTGCCTCACGCTGCGTCACCTGGCACACGACCTCAACCTGTGGGTGTCGAGCCATGAGGCCCGCCAGCAGCGGCGGGAGTATGTACTTGCCGGCGGTGGTCGAGCAGGCCAACCGGAGGAGACCAACGACTTCTCCTTGGAGCGAAGCCATCGTCTCTTCGATTCCGATCACCCGCTCGATTGTCTCCCTGGCCATCGGAATGAGCGCTCGACCCGCTTCAGAGAGTGAGATGTGGCGCCCCGACCGTTGGAAGAGCTCGAGGCCCAGTCGATCCTCCAACGCTTTGATCTGCATGCTGATGGCCGGCTGAGACACCCCCAGCCGTCGACCTGCCTCGGAGAAGTTCTCGGTCTCGGCTGCGGCAAGGAAAACCTGAAGCTCGTTGGTGGTCAACATAACCCCATCCTATCTAAAAACTACTCCAGCATCTACTTATGGACATTCATAATCAGTTGATATAAGTATTCAGGGGGCATGGACTTGTTTTTGATTCGAATCCCGTATAGGTTAAGTGCAGACTTTCACAAGTCGGGTGACGACCACGAAATGCCTATAACGGGGAGCGTTACATGAAGGCATCAAAGGCCATCAGAAGAGCAGGCGCCCTGATACTCGCGTTCAGCATGTTGCTGACTCTGGGTGTTGCGGTATCTGCGCAAGAGAGTGAGGGGATGGACCATTCCGGGTTCGGCCCGCTGGAGGGACCGTTCGAAACCGCACCGGATGTCACGGCAGCCTGCCTGACGTGTCACGCCGGAGTCGGCGAGGACTTCATGCAGACGGTTCACTGGACGTGGGAATACGAAAGTGCCACAACCGGAGAGACCTACGGCAAGTACCAGGTGCTCAACAACTACTGCGTCAACGTACGGACCAACGAGCCGCGCTGCACCAGTTGTCATGCGGGCTACGGTTGGACGGACGAATCGTTCGACCACTCGAATCCCGGCAACATCGATTGCGTCGTCTGCCACGATACGACTGGTACATACAAGAAGTTCCCGACCGGCGCCGGTCACCCCGCCTACGAGGACACCACCTTCAGCGGCAAGGATTGGCCTGCAGTCGACCTTGTTTCTGTTGCCCAGGGCGTCGGAAAGCCCAGCAGGGCCAACTGCGGTGCGTGCCACTTCACCGGCGGCGGCGGCGATGCCGTCAAGCACGGCGATCTGGACACATCGCTCAAGGAACCAGGTTTCGAGCTGGACGTCCACATGGATGCTGAAGGACTCAACTTCACCTGTCAGACGTGCCACACGACCGAGGATCACCAGATCGCCGGTAGTAGGTACGAGATGGGCGCTATCGGCTGTGACGACTGTCACACCGAAGAGCCGCACGACGAAGATGCAATCAATGCCCACACAGCTTCGATCGCATGTGAGACCTGCCACATTCCGGAGTACGCCCGCGCCCAACCGACCAAAGAGTTCTGGGATTGGACAACCGCCGGCGACCGGAACGAAGACGGATCGATCAAGATCGTCGACGACGAAGCCACCGGGAAGCCGGTCTACGACAGCCTTAAGGGCAGCTTCCTGTGGGAGTCCAACGTTGTACCGACGTACCTGTGGTCCAACGGCAACTTCGACTGGTCGCTACCAGGCGAGCCTGTTGCCCAGGACGAAGGCTTCCTGATCAACGAGGTACTCGGCGGACCAGGAGATGGCAAGATCGCCCCGTTCAAGGAGTTCGAGGGCATCCAGCCCTACGATCCGGTGGCCCAAGCAGTAATGCCGCTCAACCTATTCCCATCTGGTGAAGCAGACACCACAGCATTCTGGAAGTTCTGGGACATGAGCGCAGCCATCACAGATGCCGCCACCGCCTATGGCCTGGAATACTCCGGCAGCTACGAGAACATCGAATCGGTGATGTACTGGCCGCAGAACCACATGGTTGCTCCCGCAACCAGTGCACTCGAATGCCAGGCATGCCACTCCGAAGATGGTCGCCTTGATTTCGCGACCCTTGGGTTTGACGAGGGACGTGTAGCCGAACTGACGGTGTTCCCTCCAGGGCCGGAACCAGAGCCAGAGACAACCACTACCACAACTGAAGCCCCAACCACGACGACGACTGAAGCAGCCCCGACCTCCACCGTGGCAGCGGCAGACCCCGTCGAGGATGAGTCTTCGAGCACCGGACTCGTCGTCGGCATCATTGCCGCCGTCGTGGTCCTCGGTGGACTCGCCTTCGTGATGATGCGAAGGAGAACTGCTTGAGCTGACAGGGTGGTCCTCCCCCAACCTAGAGCTCGGTAGAGAGCGAGAAGGCCGGGAGCTACGCTCCCGGCCTTCTCTCAGCTCTTAGCCATTGGCCGTTAGCCCTTGGCTCTGAATCAAGTTCCCAAAAGGGGCGGGGAGTGGCACCATAGGAACCATGAAGAGCGGTCAGGACAACGGCTACAAGATCATGTCGGGATGGCGGGTTGGACATCTTCTCGAGGAATCCGCCACCCGATCGGGCCTTCTCGTTCCGGCGGGATCGGAGAAGTCCAACGATGCGCTGGCGCTCGTCGACGTCGACACGCGGCTTCAGTTCTGGGCGGTTCCGACCGGGGCATGGCGCTTCCTCTGGCCGGCAACAGGCGAAGTGGTCGTGGCAGTACGGGAATCGCAGATCATCGCCGAGCAGAAGCCCGAAGACTCCCACGACGAGAACGGCCATTATCTGTGACGACGGGCAGAGGCGGACGCAGGCTCACCGCCACCGTTACCGACCTAGAGGTTGTCGAGCAACGGGCATACCTGATAGGCGTGGCGACCTCATCGGCCAGAACAGAATCCGCCGAGCGATCACTGGCCGAGCTGGGCCGGCTCACCGAAACGGCCGGATCGGAACCGGTATTCACGGAGCTACTCACCCGGGCGGAGCTCGAACCCGGCCTACTCATCGGCAAGGGTCAGGCCAAACGTGCCGTCGAGCTCAGCAAGACGCTCGACATCGATGTTGTCGTATTCGACAACTCGCTCAGCCCGGCACAGCAACGCAACCTTCAGTCGATGTTCGAATGCGACGTAGTCGACCGGCAAGCCGTGATCCTCGACATCTTCGCCCAGCACGCATCGAGCCGGGCGGGCATGCTCCAGGTTGAACTGGCCCTGCTCGAGTACTACCTCCCCCGCCTGCGGGGCAAGGGAGTCGAGCTCAGCCGGCAAGCAGGTGGCATCGGTACCCGTGGCCCGGGTGAGACGAAGCTCGAAACCGACCGGCGGCGCATCCTGCAGCGGATCTCCCGTCTCAAGCGAGAACTCAAGGAGGTCGCCGCCACCCGCCACACGCAGCGCAAGGCCAGAATCCGTTCGAAGCTCCCGGTGGTGGCGTTGGTCGGATACACGAACGCCGGCAAATCGACTCTGCTGAATCAGATCACCGACGCAGACGTTCTAGTTGAAGACCAGCTGTTCTCAACGCTCGACTCGTCCGTTCGTCGGGCCGAGCTCCCGGGAGGGACGCCCTCCCTGTTCTCCGACACGGTCGGATTCATTCGCGATCTCCCTCACCAGCTCATCGAGGCGTTTCAATCGACACTTGACGAAGTACACAATGCAGATCTGCTGCTCCACGTCGTCGACGGTTCGGATCCGGACGCGGACACCCAGATCACGGCCGTTCGATCGGTCCTCGGGGAGATCGGCGCCGAGCAGGTCCCCGAACTGTTCGTCATCAACAAGGTAGACCGGGCCAACCCACAAGCGATCCAGCGACTGGTGGCCATGCACGATGGTGTGGCCGTCTCCGCAAGCACAGGCGCCGGAGTTCCTGCTCTCCTCGACGTCATCGAACGCGACCTCACTGCCACTGCCTACCGGGTTACGCTCGAAATCCCTTACGAACGCGGTGATCTGCTGGCGTTGCTACATCGAAACGGAGCGGTTATCGAAGAGTCGCACACCGAAGCGGGCACCCTCGTGGATGCCCGCTTGCGGGGCGATATGGCCACCCGCTTCGAACCGTGGCTGGTCGAGTAACGAGTACGCTGCACGCTTTGTCGTCCGGCGGGCGACTAACCCTCCCTGACGAGGTCCCTGAGGATCCTGGCGACCTCGTGGGCAGAGCGGACCGCGGATGCAAGGTGGTCTCGCGCGGAGCGGAGGTCCGCATGGGCACCCTCGATCACTCCCTGTGCAGGGACAGGCCAATCGGAAGGCTCGAGCGGGAGAACCGTGTCGGGCACCGGGCCGGCCAGCGCCGAGCTCTGACGGATCAAAGTCACCATCTCCGCCAGTGCCTCCTCGGCCTCAGAGGTGTCATAACCCGCTTGGCGAACCCGATCAATGGCCTCCTGCAATGCTTCACCGCCGACTTCTGCCCGAGTGGTGCCGGCCACGATGGTGTCGGCAACCGCCACCAGATGCGCCTTCGGAACAACGACGGCATAGATCCGATAGTCCTCGAAGATCTTCGGAATCAGATCCCAGAGTTCGGCAAGCGTGCCGGCTGCCTCGATCTCGCGCCCGAGCGCAGTCAGGCCGGCTGCAGATGAGGACAGCTCATCCAGCAGAACCCGCTCATGCGCATCCGTCAGATGCTCCGCTTCCTGCAGGGCCCCGCCGACACGCTCGATCGTGTCGAGCCGTTTCTCAATTGCATTCCCCGCCCGGTCTTTCAGATTCCCGATGATGCGCTCGACGGCGTCACCGGTTTCGGAGGCGGGTTCTGCTTGGGGTGCGGGCTCCTGCGCCAGCGCGATCGCCGGCAGCGCGCTCACGATGAGCAGCGCCGCCAGCAAGGTAGACAGTGTCTTCATGGCTTCAACTCTCCTTCGGTCTGATTCATCGCTGCTCCAAGATTCCCGAGCAAACCATCGAGCTCACCCATGAGCACATCTAGTTCAGATAGATCGAGGTTCAAGTCGGGAAGAGTCGTGGAGGGTTGGTCAGCGATCGGTGTAGGCGTGGTTGTCGTCGTGGTCGTTGGTTCCTCTGCCGGATCCGGGACGACTCCGGCAGGTTGGGTTTCGTCGGCGATCGGGAGGGGGACTTGATCGGTCTCCGCCGTCACGACCGTCGAAGCTCCCGGGGCCGCCTCCGTCTCGCCGTCGGGGTCGGCGGCCCGCCAGGTGCCGCAGGCAGCCAGCGTCAACACCGCCGCCAGGGCCAGGATTCGTCTCATTGCACTCCTTCCACTCCGTGTCTGCTTTCAGCATCGGAGGAAGGAGTCAGGGCACTGTTGGCTACGAGTAAGAAGAATGTAAGAAAGAGCTCCGGGAGGTCAGCCGCGACGAGCAAGTTCACGGACATTGGTCAGCCATGGCCATGAGCTTTGGGCTCTAGGCAGTGTGTCCGGCCTCAGAATCACCTGCGATTGGACAATCGCCTAGGGCCTGCGGCCTAAGGCCAAGCGCCGGAGGGGTCGCATGAAGCGCTCCCGACGGGAAGGCGCTCGGCTACAGCGATGCTGCCAGAAGGGCCGCTCCAACAATGCCGGCGTTGTTGCGTAATCGGGCCGGGACGATCGGCGTTGAACAATGGAGGTATTGCTCGAACTTCCCGAGTCTCCTGCTCACGCCGCCGCCGAGAATGAACAGATCGGGAGAGACCACACGTTCAACGTAGCGGAGATACTCGCCGACCCGGACACCCCAATCCTCCCACGACAGGTTGGCGTCCTTCCGGACCCGCGCCGAGGCGTAATCCTCCGCTTCTCCGCCCTTGAACTCGAAATGGCCGAATTCCGTATTCGGCACGAGCACGCCGTCGACGAACAAGGCGCTCCCGATCCCCGTCCCGAAGGTGAGGAGACAGACGAGGCCTGCTACCCCCTTTGCAGCTCCGTAGGTCAACTCGGCGATTCCTGCTGCGTCCGCATCGTTGAGCAGTGCCACCGGAGTGCGCAGCCGTCGCTCGAGCAGGGCCCGGCCATCTACGCCGATCCAACCTTCGTCGATATTGGCCGCCGTCCCGACCACCCCGTGGCGGACCACGGAGGGAAGCGTGCAACCGACCGGGCCCCCATATTGAAAGAACTCAACGATCCCGGCCACAACCTCGACGACGGCGTCCGGTGTCGAGGGTTGAGGCGTATCGATGCGATGCCGCTCCCCTGCCAGCGTGCCGGTAGACAAATCGACCGGCGCACCCTTGATCCCCGATCCTCCTATGTCGATTCCCATCACAAATCGTTCCACGATCGGAACTGTACCCGATGGCGGTAGCCTGCTCCACAGGCCAATCCTCAGGAGATCCAGCATGCCCGGCACAGCAGACATCGGCCTCATCGGCCTCGCCGTCATGGGGCAGAACCTCGTTCTGAACATGGACGACCACGGCTACGTGGTGGCGGTTTTCAACAGAACGACTTCAAGGGTCGACGAGTTCATCGCCGGACCGGCCGCCGGAACGAATGTGATCGGCACGCACTCCCTCGAGGAGCTGGTGGGCACCCTGGCCACCCCGCGCCGGGTCATGTTGATGATCAAAGCGGGAAGCGCGATCGATACGGTCATCGAGGAACTGCTCCCCCTCCTCGAACGAGGTGACATCATCATCGATGGGGGTAACTCGCACTTCTCCGACACAGTTCGCCGGACGGCCTACCTGGAAGAACGCGGCTTTCGGTTCATCGGCACGGGTGTATCGGGCGGGGAGGAAGGGGCGAGGAACGGCCCTTCGATCATGCCCGGCGGGAGCAAGGAAGCCTGGCCCTTCGTCCGGAAGATGTTCCAGTCGGTGGCGGCCAAAGTGGAAGACGGCACACCATGCTGTGATTGGGTTGGATCGGATGGTGCAGGTCACTTCGTGAAGATGGTGCACAACGGCATCGAATACGGAGACATGCAGGTGATCGCAGAGGCCTACCACCTCATGAAGGCCGGCCTCAGTATGGACCACGACGAGATGAGCTCAGTGTTCCAGTCGTGGGGAGAAGGGGAACTCGACTCCTACCTCATTGATATCACAGCCGACATCCTGAGGTATCGAGATGAACTGGGCGAACCGCTGCTCGAGCGAATCCTCGATGCCGCCGGGCAAAAGGGCACCGGCAAGTGGACGGCGACCGCGGCCCTCGATCTCGGCATGCCGGTCACCCTCGTTGCCGAAGCCGTCTTTGCCAGGATCTTGTCCGCCCTCAAGGAAGAGCGAGTTGCCGCGGCCGGGCAGTTGGGCTCCAGTTCCGGGTCGATCGACGAGACGGACTTGCGCAACACCTCCAACTCCGCCGACAACGAGGATGGTGGCGCAGGCCCGCGCAGCCTCTTCATCACTGCGATCCGCGACGCTCTCTACGCGTCGAAGATCGTCTCATACGCTCAGGGTTTCATGCTCCTGCGCGCCGCCGCCGAAGAGCACGGCTGGGACCTCGACTACGGGCGTATCGCTTCCCTGTGGCGCGAAGGGTGCATAATTCGCGCAGCCTTCCTCGACGACATCACCGCCGCCTTCCGCCGAAACCCACACCTCGCCAACCTGATGCTGGACGACTTCTTTGCTGCTGCCCTCGCTCGAGCAGAGTCAGGATGGCGCACGGTCATCACCACCGCCGTGTCACACGGGATTCCGGTCCCTGCATACTCGACGGCGCTGGCGTTCTACGACGGATACCGAACCGAGCAGCTGCCCGCCAACCTGATCCAGGCCCAGCGCGACTACTTCGGAGCACACACCTACGAACGGAACGACCGGCCGCGCGGCGAGTTCTTCCACACGAACTGGACCGGCCGGGGCGGAGACACCACGGCTGGGACGTACGACGCGTAGTTCGCACCGGTTCTAGGAGCTTCTCCCATGAGCAGGCGACGTCAAACAAATGCGCCGCGGCTAGACCCCGCCCTTCGGCGCTAATCCGAGTAAATGGACACGGCGAAGGCGGACGATTCATTCAGGAAGAAGGGGAACGTTCGACGGCGGTGCAACTTGGGGAGGCTGGGGACCACCGCCGTCGAACGTTCCAAGGAGGTCTCAGGAGGGCGGTCACTCCCTACCTGCGGCATCACACCACAACCTCTGAGTCAACGGTACGGCACAGCACGCAAACGGGACGGCAAGGGCAGGTTAAGGAAGGGATAAACCGCCGGGGCGCCCATCTCCTGGGCGGCCGCGTCCGCCTGGCCCGGTCCGTAAGGTCACGGCTACCATTGAGGGCCGCCCAACCGCATCCAGGAGTATCGTGTCGACCGAACACCGACTTCCCCGCACAGCCTTCCCGCGTCGATACGACCTCACCCTCGAGCCGGACATCTCCAACTCGTCGTTCACAGGTACGGAGATCGTGACGATCGACGTCATCGAGCCGCTCGAAACGCTCACGCTGAACGCCATCGAGCTCGATATCGATGCCGCCTCACTCGTGGGCGGAGACGGGATTCCCCGTCACGCAACAGTCGGCTACGACGAGCCCAACGAGCGAATCACCATCACGCCACCTACTCCTATCGAAGCGGGCGAGTGGGCACTTCACCTGTCCTTCAGCGGCACCCTGAATGACCAGTTGCGGGGCTTCTATCGCAGCACCTTCACCGACGATTCCGGTGGCGAGCAGGTGATCGCCACGACCCAGTTCGAAGCAGCCGACGCTCGCCGGGCGTTTCCTTGCTGGGACGAACCAGACTTCAAGGCCGTGTTCTCAATCACGCTGATCGTCAGGGAAGAGCTGACGGCCATCTCCAACATGTCGGAAGCGGATCGCAGGCCTGGCGGCGACGGCAAGGCTGTCGTGCGATTCACGGATACGCCTGTCATGTCGACCTATCTGGTCGCCTTCATCGTGGGGCCGCTCGAAGTCACCGAACCCGTCGATGTCAACGGAATACCACTTCGCGTTGCATTCCCGCCCGGCAAGGGTCATCTGACCGACTTTGCACTCGACATCGGCGCCTACGCCCTCCGCTGGCTTTCGGACTACTACGGGATCCCTTACCCGGGTGACAAGGTCGACTTCGTCGCCATTCCCGATTTCGCGTTCGGCGCGATGGAGAACCTGGGTGCTATCACATATCGAGAGAACGCCGTCCTCATCGATCCGAATACAACGGGCCAGTACGAACTGCGCCGGGTGGCGGACGTGATCGCCCACGAGCTCGCCCACATGTGGTTCGGCGATCTCGTCACGATGAAGTGGTGGAACGGGATCTGGCTGAACGAGGCGTTCGCTTCGTTCATGGAGATGAAGACCGTCGAGTCGTACCGACCCGACTGGGAACGCTGGTTGGCGTTTGCCGTTGATCCCGGCGCAGAGCGAACCGACTCGATGGACATCGACGCTCTGGCCAGCACACGAGCGGTCGAATTCGAGGTTCGCTCGCCAGACGAGGCGAACGAGATGTTCGATCCTCTCACCTACGGCAAGGGCGCCGCCCTTCTACGGATGATCGAGCAATACCTCGGAGTGGAATCGTTCCGCAACGGCGTCGGCAACTACCTGCGCGCCCACGCCTACAGCAACACCGAGACCGAGGACTTATGGACAGGACTCGACAGCGCCTCGGACGGCGGTGTCGGCGACATCATGAATACATGGATCCTCCAGGGCGGCTATCCCGAAGTGAGCGTTGAACGCGCAGAGGGCGGTCTGCGACTAACGCAACGTCAGTTCCGCTACGTGGAAGATCCCATGGCGGCCAACCTCTGGCAGATCCCGATGCAGATTCGATTCGGCGCCGCAGGCCGGGAATCGACGGTCAAGCACCTGCTCGTCGCCGAATCCGAGTTGGTTCCGTTTGACGAGCCCATCGACTGGACGATCGTCAACGCCGGCGGGCACGGCTTCTATCGGGTCCGCTACGAAGCAACGCTCCTGAGCGCACTCCAGGCCCGGCTTGCCGACCTCGATCCGCTCGAGCGTTTCACCCTCCTGGACGACACCTGGGCGTTCGCAGTCGAGGGATCCGTGCCAATCGATGAGTTCGCCAGGCTGGCCGCGGCCTTCCGTGACGAACGAGAGCATGCCGTCTGGCAGATGCTGACCACGCACCTGCTCGAGATGGGCCGGTACGTTCCCAACGACAATCGGTTTGCGGCCTTCGTGCGACGCCTCGTCGCACCGACTGCCGAACGACTCGGATGGGAACCGGCCGCCGGCGAAGACGACCTGACCCGCCGGTTGCGCGGGCAGATCCTCGCCACGTACGGGCGCCTCGGAAAGCACGCCGACACGATCCAAAGAGCCAAAGGCCTCTTCCGCGACGTCGTCGCAGATCCATCCATCATCGATGCTGAGGTGTCCCTCGCCGTTCTGGCGATAGCCTCCTCACACGGCACCGTCGACGAATACGAGATGGTCGTCAAGGCCTACGAGTCGACCACGAATCCGCAGCAACAGGTGCGCTACCTACGAACGCTCACCTACTTCCCCGGACTCGATGTCGCAGACCGGACGTTCGAGATGGCGCTCGACGGGCGCATTCGCGGCCAGGATGGTGGCTGGGTAATCGCCGGCTTGCTCGCAAACCCGTCGACGATGGACCACATCTGGACCAGGGTGACCGAGCAGTGGAAGACGCTGACCGACCTCCTCCCGCCTGCCACTCAGCGATATCTCGTCCACAGCCTGCCGGCCATGGTTGAACCCGGCCTGGCCAGACGGGTCGAAGCGTTCTTCTCAGAGACCGGGTTTCCGGTGGCGGCGAAGTCGCTGGCACAGAAACTCGAACTCCAGCGAGCCATGGTGGCGCTCGGGCAGCGGGAAGGCGACAGCCTGGACGCTTTCCTCGGCCGATGAGTTTCTAGAACAGAGTGAGACGCTAGGTGGACAACGGCATCATCAAGTGGATCGCCGATGAGGAGGTCCTCCAGGATTTCGTAGCGGGATTGCCCGTACTGACCATCCTCCTCATCATCGTCGTATCCGTTGCTCTTCTCTCCAAAGGAGCGGACTGGATGATCGACGGGGTCGTCGATCTCGCACAGCGCACCGGACTCCCGAAGATCGTGATCGGCGCCACCGTTGTCTCCCTGGGCACCACTCTTCCCGAAGCATTCGTTTCGGTGATGGCCGCCTTTCTCGGCAACCCCGGCCTGGCGCTGGGCAACGGAGTCGGATCGATCATCGCCGACACCGGGCTGATATTCGGGTTGACCTGCGTTCTCGTTGCGGTACCGGTGAATCGGTTCATCCTCAATCGCACCGGCTGGGTGCAGGTGGGCTCGGCAACCCTGCTGGTCGGCATCGCGGTGATCGCCTTGATGACCGCCGAAGCGGGCCAGAAACCGATCCTGAGCCGCTGGGTGGGCCTGTTCTTCCTGATCCTGCTGGTCGCATACCTGTATGTCACCTATAGATGGGCAACCCAGAGCGGAGATTTCGGTCAAGACGAGGAGATCTCAGACGAGGAGCCAATGAAACTGCCGAAGGCGTGGTCGATGATCATTGGTGGACTCACCCTGATCGTGGTCGGTGCCCGGGTCCTGGTGCCGAGCGCGTCAGAAATCGCAGTCCGGGCAGGCGTACCGGAAGACGTCATCGCCGCCACGCTGGTTGCCTTCGGAACCTCTCTGCCCGAACTGATGACGGCGATTGCTGCAATCCGCAAAGGTCACCCAGAAATCACCGTCGGCAACATAGTTGGTGCAGACGTGTTGAACGTGCTCTTCGTGATCGGCGCAGCCGCCGTAGCCGCTCCACTCGCCATTCCGGACAACTTCTACTTCTTCCACTTCCCGGCGATGCTGATCATTCTGATCTCGTTTCGGGTTTTCATCAGCAGGGCCGACACCGCCTTCCGGCGCTGGCAGGGGGCGTGGCTGCTGGCCGTGTACGGTGTGTATGTGACGCTCCAATACACGCTGAATGTCGGAGGGCCGCTGTGAAGATACGGAACGAGCAATGAGGGTCCTGCTTGCGACCGACGGTTCGGATACCGCCGGGGCGGCGGTTCGGTTCGTAGCCGGATTCCCCTTCCCCTCCGGCACCGACGTGAAAATCGTCTCTGTCATACCGAGTGTTCTGCGCGATCACGAGATCGAGACGCTCACCCCCGAGCAGCGAACCGCATTCGAGGAGTCGAAGAGCGGCACCCGTATCGAGGTCGAAGAGCTCCTAGATTCCGAGGCCGCCGTCCTCCGGCAGGCGGGGTGGAGCGTCACAACCGAGATCGGGGTGGGACATCCAGCGGCCGAGATCGTCGGAGCAGCCGAAGACTATGACGCGAACCTGATCGTTGTTGGATCACACGGGCTCACCGGGTTCAAACGATTCCTGCTCGGCAGCGTTTCGAATCAGGTCTTCCAGTCATCCAAACGGTCTGTCCTGATCGTCCGCCAACCCGAGGCGGAATGTGAGGGGAGCCAACCCGAGCTTCCGGCCCTCCACGGCCATCCATGGCGCATTCTGGTCGGCTACGACGGTTCGGAGCCGTCCGAAAAGGCTATCGCCTTCTGCACATCGCTGGATTTCGGCGATGAAGCAGCGATCCGGGTCTTGACGGTCCTGCCCATGGTGCGCCTGTTCCGCCAGGACATCCGCCAGGAGCTGAACTGGATCTGGCAACAGAAGAAGGAGACCGAGAAACAGTCGCTCGAGGCGGCCGCCGACCGGATTCGCGAAGTCACGGCCGGAGTGACGACGGCACTCACCGAAGCCGGTGACGTAAGTCACGCGATTCTGGCAGCAGGAGAGGACTTCAAGGCAGACCTGATCGTCCTCGGACACAAGGGGAAGGGTGCCATCGAGAAGTTCTTGATGGGCTCTGTGACCCCGCGGATCGCGCAGCATTCCTGCCGGTCGGTTCTAGCCATCCGATAGCAGAGCGGACGATCGTTGCTTGCAGGAGGTGCCCCCTCGGGGACCGAGCCCCCCTACCCCCGCCTACCGGCGGCGGTACCTTCCCCCCAAAGGGGGGACCGAAAACCGCGTGCTCTCCCGTTTGCAGGGGAGCCGTCCGGCGTAGCCGGACTGAGGGGGGTGTCCTGCGGGTCTCGTCCCGGTCCTACAAGTGTTCGGCCAAGCCCCCTCCGCCCTGCTGCATCAGCAGCAGGCCACCTCCCCCAGCTGACGCCGGTGGAGGACGTTTCTGAGCGGCCACGGGTCGGACTCAAATCGCGACAGAACGCCCAAAGGGGGACCGAAAACCGCGTTTCTCCCCCGCGGAAGCGGGGGAGATGCCGAGTCCTCGAGGCGAAGGGGGCACGCCCGGGTTGGTGCGACGGAGTAGGCGCCGGTTCGAGTTATTTCACCGGCTCAGCGCCCGGATCTGACGTTCGTGCGTCCTCTCCGGCTCCGTGTGGCGAGGCCGGCCAGGACGATCCCCAACCCGATCGAAGTCAGCGCCAGCGCGATGTGGACCGACTTGAAGGCGACACTCTCGTCTCCACTCAAGACGGAGGCGGACGATCGAATCCAGATGATCAGCATGAGTACCCCGAATCCGATGAAGACCCGGGTCATCCATGCGGTCAGGGGCCGGCCGCGCCGGAGAAGCACCGCGATGCCGGCCAGCGCAAGGCCGAACAGCAAGGACCCACCGACCCGGATCCAGGTCCATGGATCAGACGCCTCGTCGCCCGTGAGTAGGCCGATGCGGTTGCCCCACGCAATGAATGTCCAAAGCGACGCAACCGCCGCCCACCAGAAGATCCGTCGCTCGCTCACTTCTCTTCCCAACTGAAGAATCGCACGGCCAGCAGCGGGGCAACGATGGCCCAGAACACCAGGACCCACACCACTTCGCCGAGCGCCTCGCCATACCCGGTCGCCCAACGAATCATCTCGGACAAACCGGCCGCCGGCATGATGTCGGCGATGGCAGCAAGTGGTCGCGGGAGGCCGTCGACTGAGAACATCACTCCGCCGAGTCCAAAAAAGGCAACGAACAATCCGTTCACCACCGCCAGCGTCGCTTCGGCTCGCAGTGTTCCCGACAGCAGGAAGGCGAGTCCGCCGAAGGCAGCTGTGCCGAGGGCGACGGCGAGCACCAACGCCCACCAGGAGATCGGCGGCCGGAAATCGAGGAACAGTCGAGCAGCACCCAGGATGATCACGATCTGGAGGGCCTCCAACAGGAGCGTGGCGACCAGTTTCCCTGCAAAGAGAACGGAACGGGGTAGTGGGGTGGCACCCAGGCGTTTGAGGACCATGTACTTGCGTTCGAACCCGGTCGCGATCGCTAGTGCGACGAGCGCAGATGAGATCACCGACAGCGTGAGGAGGCCCGGTACCAGGAACCCGATTTCGATGTCAAACAGATTCGTGGCGCCGAAGAACAGCAGCAGCGAAACGGGGACGATGAGGGTGAGCAGCACCGCTTCACCCCGCCGCAGGGTGAGCATGAGCTCCATGCGGGCTTGCTCGACCAGCATCCGCCCATTCATCGGTTGTTCTCTTCCATAAGCGCCAGAAAGACCTCCTCGAGGCCTCCGGCCCCGACGCGCAGCTCGGTGATCAGGGCATCACGCTTGGCGAGCCAGGCAGCCACATCGGACACCAGCTTCGGGGTCGGCGTGTCGGTGGTCACGACGTAGAAGCCTGTACGCACCTCGCGGACGTCGATTCCGATCTCCTCGATCAGCTCTTCGATGGGCAGATCGGGAACTGAGACGAACGACACATCACCCCGCGCATGGATGAGGTCGACGGGCGACCCTTCCGCCACCAGACGTCCGTGATTGAGGATTCCGACCCGATCAGCGAGGCGTTCTGCTTCGTCCATGAAGTGGGTGGTGAGAAGAATCGTTACGCCTTCCGACTGCATGTGCTCAATGATCTCCCAGGTCGTTCGCCGGGCCACCGGATCCATGCCGGCGGTCGGTTCATCGAGAAAGACCAGTTCCGGTCGGTTGACAAGTGCCAGCGCCAGCGAGAGCCTCTGCTTCTCACCTCCTGAGAGGCGGCGGTGAAGCGTGGTCGCACGATCGGCCAACCCGACCAGTTCGAGGAGTTCGTCCGCGGCTCTGGCACTCGGGTAGTAGGAGGCGAACAGCGAAACTACCTCCCGGGCCTTTGCCCCCTGATACACGCCGCCCTCCTGCAGCATGACTCCGATCCGGCGTTGGAGGCGAGTGCGATCCGAAACGGGGTTCAGCCCGAGCACTTCGACAATGCCTGAGTCGCAGGCACGGAGCCCTTCGAGGATCTCGACGGTAGTGGTCTTGCCGGCCCCGTTCGGGCCGAGCAACGCATAAGTCTCGCCGGTACCTACGTCGAGGCTGAGGCCGTCGACTGCGGTGAGCGCCCCGTAGCGCTTGGTCAGGTCCTCGAGGTGAATTGAGATTGACACAAGGCGATCGATGCTAGACGGGAGTGGGACCGCCCTGTCGGGACGCGGGAAATCGGCACCACCTTGTGGGCAGGCAATTGGCCATTGGCAATTGGCTCCGGGATAGATCGCTACCACATACCTCAGAACCCCAGAGTGGTCGCATCGGAGGCCCGGCTCTCCCGCAAACACATCCTCCCGGTCCTCGTACAATGCGCGGATGCTCAAACGTCTCCTGCTGCCCTCTCTGCTTGTTGTGGGTGTTGCGAGGCTCATGCCGGAGATCCTCAAGCGAACTCTGGCTCCCCCACAAAGACCTCAGCCGCACACGCCCGCGGATCTCGGACTCCCGGAGGAAGAGGTTGCATTGGCCAGCGCAACCGGGACGGAGTTGAAGGCCTGGTTCATCCCGGCCGGCGGTCGAGCGCCGGCGATCGTCGTCTTGCACGGATGGGGCGGCAACGCTTCGCTCATGCTGCCCCTGGCACCCCACCTTCATCGCGCCGGATTCCATGCGGTCTTCCTGGATGCCAGGAACCACGGCAGGAGCGAACACGATGACTTCGTCTCTATGCCTCGCTTTGCTGAAGACCTCGACGTGGCGATCGAGTGGCTGCGAAGCAGACCCGATGTCTCATCGATCGGCGTGATCGGCCATTCTGTCGGAGCGGGCGCGGCCATCCTGGCTGCATCCCGAACGGATCAAATCAACGCGGTCGTGTCCGTGGCCGCCTTCGCTCACCCGGGTGAGGCCATGGCGGAAGGTCCCCCGTTCAGCCACTTCCCACGGTCGGTTCAGCGAGGTCTCTTTCGGACCATGGAACGAACAATCGGGTTTCGTTTCGATGACATCGCCCCACGGGAGCGGGTGGCGCTGGTGAGCGCTCCGGTCATGCTCGTACATGGCGGGGCCGACACGACCGTCACGCCCCGTCACTTCGAGGAACTGGTCCGCCGGGTTCCCGACGCGGAGACGCTCTTTGTCGAAGGTGCCGACCATGCGTCGCTCGATGCCTTCGAACCGCACATACATCGAATCCTCGGGTTTCTGTCCGAGCATCTCCGGTAGGGCCCCTCCGTTCCAGGTCGGGGGTTCCAGAGTGCAAACCGATCCCGGGCATCCTGTTACCGGAACCCCCTCGCCCCTTTACACAACTCTGTATCTTCGATACTGTGCGTTGCACATGACATCACGAGTCTTCTTTGCGTATTTCGGTTTTACCGGACGGAGTGTCCGGGCCGAAGGTGCGCGCAACTAGCAAGACAGCATTCACCATCACCAGGCCCGGAGCTCACGGCTCCGGGTTTTTCATATCTGGAGCCCTTCCGGCGGAAGGACATCACATGATTCGCAAAGCAGAACGCATCGACTCCAGCGCAGCCAACACGGTCGTTGAGGTCGGCTCTGTGCGCTTCGGTCATGATCCGTTCCCGGTCATTGCCGGGCCGTGTGTGATCGAGAGCGAGGCCCAGATCAAAGAGACTGCCGAGGCGGTGGCGGCAGCCGGGGGGGCAATGCTGAGAGCCGGAACCTCGGTTGCCGGTGCATCGCCATATGAGTTCCGTGGTCTCGGTAGTGAAGGGCTGAAAATGCTGAGAGCAGCGGGTGATGCGGTGGGCCTGCCGGTCGTCACCCAGGTCATCGAACCCGCCGGCATTCCCGAGGCGTCTGAATTGGCCGACATGATCGAGATCGGCGCCGGCAACATGCAGAACTTCGAGTTGTTACGTGCGATCGGTCAGCAGGAACGCCCCGTTCTGCTCAAGAGGGGGCCGTCGGCCACTATCGACGAGTGGCTCTGGGCCGCCGAGTACATCCTGGCCGAAGGAAACGACAACGTCGTGCTCTGTGAGCGCGGGATCCGGACGTTCGCCGATGGCGACACCCTGGATATCAGTTCGGTGCCGATCGTCAAGGAACGGACCCACCTGCCCGTGATCGTGCTGCCAAGCCACTCGGCAGGAAGCCGCGCCCGAGTCGTGCCTCTGGCGCTGGCCGCGCAGGGCGTCGGCGCCGACGGGTTGGCGGTCGAGGTCCACCCGACGCCCGAGGCTGCCCTCGTCAACGCCATCGGTCAGTTGGCCGTTTCGGAGTTCGCCCACCTCATGGAGGCGCTCGGAATCAACCGGATGCGCAAGGCCATCGACCTGGTCGACCGTGACATCGTCAGGCTGTTGTCCCGTCGACGCGATCTCGCCCTGCAGATCGGACGGGTAAAAGCCGAGCGCGGAATGTCGGTGCGTTCACCGGCCCGTGAGGCGGAACTCGTGGCAATTATCCGGGAAGAAGCCGTCCTGCAAGACCTCGATCCCGAACAGGCCGAGGCCGTTTTCCAGGTAATCCTGGCCGGTTCTCGCGCCGAGCAGCGCCGCCTGCGGTCGCTCGGGGAGCTCTAGACTGGGGCATCGGCCACACGCCGCACCAGGATTCACCCGTCCTCGTACTCAACCCGGCGCAGTGCCGGTGCAATCAGCTCCAACCACCGCCGACTTCGACCCGAGAAGCCCTCCCGCCGGATCGGCAACGAGTACCACCTTGCCGCGTTGCCCTCCGCGTTCGAGCAAAACCTGAGCACGAGCAGCCTCAACCAGCGGTATGCGATCCGCCACCACCGGATGGATCTTTCCGGACGCCAGCACATCAAAGAGACCCTTCAGAGTTTCGTGGTCGCCACCGGTCGGGGTCATCGGCGCGTGTTTACCGTCCGGTATGAGCGCCAGCGCGAGACGAGTCAGCAGACTCGCCGGGATGACCCGCATCCCGGCTTTCGAGGTGGCGGCCACGCCGAACCAAACCAGGCGTCCACCCTTGCGCAGCGTCCGGTAGGACCGCCATAGCTGGCGGGCTCCGCCGATGGGGTCGAACACGACATCCACCGCGTCGCCCGTGAGATCGCGAATGCGCTCGACGAAGTCGTCGTTGCGGTAGTCGATCGGCGTGGCTCCGAGGTTCGAGACGAGTTCGTGGTTGTGTTTGGATGCCGTGCCGTACATTTCCAGCCCCGCCAGGCTGCCCAACTCCAACAGCGCAGAGCCGGGCGCCATTCGGACCCAACCGCGAGAAGAGCTCTCCCTTCTTCACAGATAGATCCACATGGTCGACTGCCGTGAGGGGTCCGTATGTCCTGGAGATGCCGAACGTCTGAACGGCGGCGTTGCTCACGGTGGCGGAGCTCATGGCTCTCCTGGGTCGTATCCATCCATTGGAACCGGCTCGGTCCGGTGGCTGCCAGAGGCGTGAGGCCCTTCCACCGGGACCATTTGGCCACCCCCGGGGTCTGTATCGACCATCGCCGGCCTGTCAGCCGAAATCGCCGGCACCGTTCAGATGACCACGTCAACCCAAATGGCCGCAAACAGGAGCGACAGATAGATGGTGGAAGTTCGGAATAGATTCATCGCCGTTTCCGGATTGTTGAGAAGACGGACGGAGTCGAACAGCATCCACGCTCCGAGTACCGCCGCCGACCCGGTGTAGATCCAACCCAGGTTGGCGACGGGCACCAACCAGAACGTCACGAACACCAGCAACCCCGAATAAACGATGATCTGTTGCGCCGTCTTCTTCGGACCGACGATCACCGGCAACATCGGAACTTCCACGGCCGCGTAGTCATCTCGATATCGCAACGCCAGCGCCCAGAAGTGGGGCGGCGTCCAATAGAAGACGATGGCGAACATGATCCATGCCGACAACCCAACAGTATTGGTCACGGCCGCCCAACCGACCAGCACCGGCGCAGCCCCTGCGGCTCCCCCGATCACGATGTTCTGCGCCGTCGTCCGCTTCAAGGTCAGCGAGTAGACGAACACATAGAACAGCAAGGCGGCGGTTGAGATGGAGGCCGCCAGCAGATTCGTCGTAATCCAGAGCACGGCAAAGCCGGCGAATCCCAGAACGACTCCAAAGCGCAACGCACTCCGAGGCTCAACCCGGCGGCGGGGTAATGGCCGGCGTGAGGTGCGCTTCATCTGCTGGTCGATGTCGCGATCGATGTAGTTGTTGAGCGTGTTGGCGCCTGCGGCAGACAGCGTGCCTCCGACGAGTGTGGCGAATACGAGCCAGGTACCCGGCCAGCCCCTGGCGGCGAGAACCATCGCAGGAACCGTTGTGATCAGCAGCAGTTCGATGATGCGCGGTTTCGTGAGCGCGACGTAGGCGCCGACGAGCTCACGCCAGCCTGAGCCGCGCGCATCGGGATCGGTGATGGAGATGGAGGGCGTGTCCGAAGGGGGCTCCATGAGTCACGGAGCATACCGCGCCGTTGGGTGTCGCTCGCCAGCTTGATGGGACCACCGGTTCGCCAGTGTGATGGGACCGGGTTGGGGTTCGGTCAGGTCCGGC